>DSBX01000288.1 GCA_011049385.1 Caldifarciminota bacterium
AGAGCAGGCAGACCGCCCGGCGTTCGAGCTTGCGGCGGATGACGGCAAGCCAGCGGGTGACCGGTTCGGACGCGACCCAGGTCCGGAGGTTCAGCTCGCCGCCGAGTTCGTTGCCGAGGAAGACGTAACCGACCCCGGCGGTGTCGCAGAGCCGCTGGAGGGCATCGCGGTCGAACCCGGGCTCGCGCAGGGGCAGGCGCCGGACATCGAAGATGACCTCGATGCCGTACTTGGCGAGTACCCGGCCGAAGTCGAGCGGGTGACGGGCGCCGGTGCCGAGCGAGAAGACTCTCATCCTGCCTGCGCCGGGGTCCGGGCGACCAGTTCGATGTCGCTGAACTGGTGCGGCTGGGCGATCTCGATTTCGCCGGTGCGGACCAGTTCCAGCACCGCGATGAACATCACGATGAGTTCGGTGATGGTGCGGCCGGTGACCGCTCCTTCGAAGCTGAGCCGGCCGCGGCGATGGAGCAGTCGGCGCAGTTCGGCGAGCTTGTCCTCGAACCGGATCTTGATCGGGGCGACCTCGACGAGCGGTTCGGTCCGCACCCTGGCCAGCAGTCGGCGAAATGCGCCGGTGAGCGTGGAGAGTTCTTCCCGGGCTGCGGCCGGGGCCGGGGGCAGGTTGCCGCCGGGCCGGGGCCAGAGCTGTCGCCGTTCGTCTTCGCGTCGGGACAGGACCCGGGCCGCCTCCTGGTACTGGCGGAATTCGTCGAGAATCTGCTCGAGCGTCACGCCCGGGGTATCGAGGTCCTCTTCCCGGGGCCGGGGCAGAAGCGACCGGATCTTGAGCCGGACGAGGATGCCGGACATGACCAGGAAGTCGGCGGTGGACTCCATATTGAGCGTGGGCGCTTCCCGGACGAAGCCGAGGAAGTCATCGGTGAGCCGGCCGATGGGCACATCGCCGACGTCGAGCTCGTTCTTGCGGACGAGCCAGAGCAGGAGCTCGACCGGGCCTTCGAACAGGTCGAGCCGGACCGCGGGGACCTGCATCGGCTAGAGCTCCTCGAGCCGGTAGTGGCGCGTGCCGATGCCGGCTTTCTCCGATGCTTCGAGCAGGACCCCGGGGTCGAGGTGGGGGTAGAGCTCGGCCAAGCCGGGTCGGACCCGGTCGTAGGCGGCCTGGTCGCAGGCCACCGGGTCGGACGAGCCGAAGACGCCGATGTCGGCGGTGAAGGGGTTCTCGGTCTGCGGGTAGCAGTCGCAGTTGGGCGTGATGCGGACCGCGAAGTTGAAGTGGAACGCCTGCCGGCCGATGAGCACCGCCCGGGCGTACTCGGCCATCTTGAGCTGGACGGTGCTGGAAGCCGAGTTCCATTTGACCTGGATGGCGGCCTGGGGGCAGACCGCCAGGCAGCCGCCGCAACCGGTACAGCTCAGGCCGATGCGGGCGATGTAGCGGTAGAAGCCGATCGCGTCGTGCGGGCAGTAGTCCACGCACTCGCCGCAGGAGACACAGCGTTCCGGGTCCACGAACGGCTTTGAGTCGGAGTGCATCTCAAGCTTGCCCGCCTTGGCGGCGAATCCCATCGCGAGGTTCTTGACCGTCCCGCCGAACCCGACCACGAAGTGGCCCTTGAAGTGGGCGAGGTTGATGAGGTACATGAGCCGGCGCAGACCCCGGGCCAGCCGGGCGACCGGCACCAGCCGCGAGGGGAGCGGCACCTCGTAACAGCGCTCGCCCTGCTCGCCGTCGAGAATCTCGATCGGCGCCAGGGTGCGGTTGACACCGAAGCCGTGCTCGATGGCGAGCCGGCGGTGGTCGGCCGCGTTCTGGCGCCGGCCCCGGTAGAGCGCGGTCGTCTCGACCTGAACCGGCTGGAGGTTGTAGTAGCTGGCCGCGACCGCGGCGGCGCGGACGAACTCCGGGTCAATGTGGTTGTCGTTGCCGGCTTCGCCGAAGTGGACCTTGAGGCCGATTCTCTTGCGGGGCTTGAGCCCGCGCAGGAACCCGGACGTCTCGAGCATCAGCCCGACCGCCTCGCGGCTGCGCGGGGCGGTCACGAACCAGACCCGCGCTGTGCTCATTGCCGCACCCCGGCAATCCAGCGGCTCATGGCCGCGACCGAGGCGGAGTCGTCGTTGTGGCCGGGGACGACGAGGTTGACCAGTTCGAGGTGTGTGCCGGAGGCGCGCACGGCCCGGCAGGCCTCGAGCACCGGCGCGAGCCGGGAGCCGCAGACCTCGCGGTAGAACTCGGCGGTGAAACCTTTCAGGTCAATCTTGACCGCGTCAACGAGCGAGCAGAGCTCGGCGAGCGGCGCGGGGTTGATGTAGCCGCCGGTGACGACCGCGGTCTTGATGCCCCAGGCCGCCCGGGCGATGTCGAGCGCGTACTCGAAGAAGACGACCGGCTCGGCGTAGGTCAGGCAGATGGTCGGCAAGCCTTTACCCAGCGCGAGGGCGACGACCGAGTCGGGTGGCAGGCGGTAGGCGGGCAGGTCCTCGGGCCGGGCTTGGGAGATTTCCCAGTTCTGACAGTACTTGCAGGACTGGTTGCAGCCCGCGGTCGAGAGCGTGAGTCGCAGGGTGCCGGGCAGGAAGTGGAAGAAGGGCGACTTCTCGACCGGCTCCTTGCCGACCGTCACCGGCCGGCCGTAGACGAGCGAGACCAGCCGGCCCTGCCGGTTCTCGCGCACCCGGCACAGCCAGCGTCCGCCGGGCACGATGACGCAGTGGTGGGGACAGAGCTCACAGCGGACGAGGTCGCGTTCGAGCCGCGAGTAGTAGCGGGCCTCGTGGGCGGGCACTGGCCCTGCGGGCCAAACGGACAGCGCCTCCGGCGTGCCGGCCGCGGCCAGCAGGGCGAGCAGGAGGAACGCCCGGACAGTGGTGGTCAGCACGAAATCATCTGAAGGTCAGCCAGCCGATGAGGAAGCCCAGCGCCGCGCCGAAGCCGAACAGGCCGGCAACGGAACAGCCGGCGATCGTCTTTGCCCGGCCGGGCGCGGCCAGCACGCGGCCGTAGTCAATGGTCACCTCGGAGTGCGAGTTGGGCCGGACTTCGACCCGGTGAGTGCCGGCGTCGATCGCGGTCAGGGTCCAGGTTGCGTCCAGCCGGCCGCCGATCGGACCGGAGCGGATGGCGGCGTAGACGTTCTCCAGGCTGTCGTTGGAGACGATGGTGAGCAGGAACGAGCCGGTGCGGAACGCGCGGCGCTCAACCGGCGTGCGGCCGAGGTGGTCGCCGTCGAGGTAGACCGAGATGCCGGGCAGGGTCGAACGGACGGTGACGTAGCCGGAATCGGGCGCCGGCACACCGAGGAGCAGGAGCGCGGCAAGTCCGAGAGTTAACATATGACACGATAGCGAAAGTCGGGCCGGGTTCAAGGACGCCGTCATCCGGCCGGGCGGAGCGGGCGCTCAGTGCCTTCGGCGCTTGCCGAGCATGATGACGTTGCGGAGGCCGGTTTCACCCCGGGCCGAGCGCCAGCGCTGTTCGAAGTCCGGCGAGCGTGCTATCTGGGCGATTGCGGCCAGGGTGCGCAGGTGGAGATTGCGCCGGTCCCGCGTGCCGACGATGACGAAGACCGCGTCAACCGCCGGGGCCGCTTCCGAGAAGCGGACCCCGGGCCGGCACCGGACCAGCGCCAACTCGAACCGGCCGGTACCGTCGAAGATGACGTGGGGTATGGCCAGGGTCGGGCTGAGCGCGCTCGATGTTTCGGTCTCGCGCTCGATGAGGCGGTCGTGAATCAGCGCGGGTTCCACGCCGAGGCGCGGCGCCAGTTCTGCGGCGACGCGCTCGGTCAGGCTGTGGATGTCGTGCTTCCCGGCCAGGTCGAGGACGATGCAGTTCTCGACCAGGTCGTCGAACCAGTCGCGGCCGAGGTGCTCACGTTCCCGGATGACCTCGTAGAGCTCGGCCTCGAGCGAACCGGTGACCAGTTCCCGGGCGGTCAGCCGCTCGATGAGGTGGAGCAGGGCGAATTCGCGGCTGGTGCGGTGCCGGCCGTAGAACCAGTAGACCGCGAAGCCGACCACCGCCAGCGCGGCGCTCGTCGCCACCGCCAGCCCGCCGAGTTCGAAGATGAGCGTTCCGAAGCCGAGCAGGCCGGCAATCGGCAGCCACGGGTAGAACGGCATCTTGAAGCGGGGGCGGTAGTTACCGAGCCGGCTCTCGCGCATGATGATGACCACGAGGATCGAGAGCATGTAGGTCGCAATCAGCACCGTCGAAGCGGCCTTGATCAGCAGGCCGACATTGATGAAGAGGGCGGCGGTCATCAGGGCCGAGGTGGCGAACAGCGCCGGGTAGGGGGTGCCGGAGCGTGCGTTGAGACGTCCGAGGAAGCCGGGCAGAAGCCGGTCACGCGAGAGCGCGAGCAGGTAGCGCGAGGCGGCCATCATCCCGGCGTTGGCGGTCGAGACGAAAGCCAGCACCGCGGCCAGGCCCAGGGCCCAGCGCCACCAGGGACCGCCGGCGACCCCGGCGCCGTCCGATATCGGCGTCAGCGAGGAGGCGAGTTGCTCTGCCGGCAGGATGCCGACGGTGACGAAGACGACCGCCACGTAGACGAGAAGCACCACGATCAGTGAAGACAGCAAGCCGACCGGAATGGTCCGGACCGGGTGACGGACCTCCTCGGCGATACTCGAGATCTTGAGCAGTCCGCCGTAGGAGACGAACACCAGTCCTGCCGCGACCGCGGTCCCGCGCCAACCTTCGGATGCGAACGGGGTGAACTGGAGCGGCTTGACGTGCGGCAGTCCGATGAGGACGAAGCCGAGCATGAGCGCGAGCAGGATGCCGACCAGGCCGACCTGGACC
>DSBX01000113.1 GCA_011049385.1 Caldifarciminota bacterium
GGCAGAGAAATCGAAACCCGCAAACTACCTCCGAAACCCAAACCAAGGCCCAAACCCCGACGGACGGGCTATGACGTTTTCGCTGTGCATCAGCTATGACGTTTTCGCTGTGGTTTGACACCCGGCGCCGGAACCGGGGCTTCCGGGACGTCGGGAGAATCGGACAAAGTTTGACCCGAACCGAGGTGCGGGTATCATCTGTGCTCTTATGTCCATCCTGCTGGTACTCGGTCTGCTCGCCGCGCCGACCGGCTGGGTCGCGCTCGAACTCGACAGCCTGCCGGTCGAGGTGTACTTCGACGGCGAGGCGCGGACGGTCAAGAGCGCAGGCGAGGCGTTCGAGCTGAGCCCGGGCCGACATTTCGTCAGTCTGTTCGGGCCGCGCCTGGTTTTCCGGGCGTTCAAGGACGAGGCGCCGGAGACGTTCTGGGAGCGCCTGCACGCGCGGCGGCTTATCAGCGACAGCGACCGGGACCAGCTCATGTCCAGCTACGAGCGCGGGGCGGTGCGGGTCGGCACGAAGTGGGTCTACGTCGTGCCCGACGACACACTCCCGGTCCAGCTCTTGGCCCGCGAGGTCGGCGAGACCTACCGCCGCGACTCGGCCGGCATGCTCAACACCTTCCTCATCGTGACGACGCTGGTCGGACTCGGGATGGTGCTGAGCGTGTTCTTCGTCAAGCTCGGCTGAGCCCGGGCGCCGGAACCCCGGAAACACGGAGCGAGCAGGGGCGGCGCAGGATTCCTGTGTTTCCTTCCCTTTCGGTATTCCCGTGGCACCGAGTCACTTCTGGCGACCGGTCGCGTTGACAGCCGGTTCGGCCGGGCTATGATGCTTCGTCGCGTGAACCCGTACGAACTCATCCTGCGCAAGCGCAACCGGGGCCGGCTGGCCCCGGAGGAAATCCGCGCGCTGGTCGAGGGGTTCGGTTCCGGCGCGGTGCCGGACTACCAGATGTCGGCCTTCCTGATGGCGGTGTACTTCCGGGGGATGAACGTCGAGGAGACGGTCGCCCTGACCGAGGCGCTGATGAATTCGGGTGAGCGGTTCGAGTTCCCGGACCTGGCCGGGCCGAAGGTGGACAAGCATTCGACCGGCGGGGTCGGCGACAAGGTCTCGTTGATTCTCGCGCCGTTGGCCGCGGCCTGCGGGTTGATAGTGCCGATGGTTTCGGGCCGCAGTCTCGGCCACACCGGCGGCACGCTCGACAAGCTCGAGTCCATCTCCGGTTTCCGCACCGACTTGAGCCGCGCGGAGTTCGAGCGCATCTTGGGCAACATCGGGGTGAGTATGATGGGCCAGACCGACGGGCTCTGCCCGGCCGACCGCCGGATGTACGCCCTGCGCGACGTGACCGCGACGGTGGATTCGATACCGCTGATTGCCGCGAGCATCATGTCCAAGAAGCTGGCCGAGGGTATTGACGGGCTGGTGCTCGATGTCAAGACCGGGGGCGGCGCGTTTATGAGCCGCCTGCCCCAGGCGCGCAGTCTCGCTCGGCAGATGCTCCGCATCGGCGCGCGGATGGGCAAGCGGGTGGTGGCGGTGATTACCGGTATGTCGGAACCGCTCGGCCACGCGGTCGGCAATGCGCTCGAAGTCGCCGAGGCGATCGAGGCGCTCAAGGGCCGCTGGCCGCTCGACCTCGAGGAAGTCACGCTGGCGCTGGGCGAGGAGATGCTCCTGCTCGGTCGGGTCGCCCGCACCCAGGTCCAGGCCCGGCGGCTCCTGCTTCGGGCGCTGGCCGACGGCCGGGCGCTCGAGGTCTTCCGCAAGCTGGTCGAGGCCCAGGGCGGGGACCCGAAGGTGATTGACGACCCGTCGCGCCTGCCCCGGGCCGGGCACGTTCACGAAGTCTTCGCGCCCGCGGGTGGGTATCTCCGGCAGATTGACGCCCTGCGCATCGGTCTGCTCGGGGTCGAGCTCGGCGCGGGTCGGCGCAAACTCGGCGCGAAGGTGGACCCGGCGGTGGGGTTTGTGTTCCGGCGCAAGGTGGGCGACAAGGTCGAGCCGGGGGAGTTGCTGTTCGAGGTCCACGCCGCGACCCGGCGCCGGGCCGAAGAAGCGGGCCGGGCCGCGTTCGCGGCCTGCACCATCGGCCGCAACGCGCCCCGCGCCGGCGAGCGGGTGATTGCGCGGATGGGCCGGTGAGCCCGGTTGACACGACCGGGGTCAGTGTGATATACTGGGCCGCTTAGAAGGGAGTCTGAATATGTCAAAACAGCGTTCCGAAGGCAATCTCGACACCGCCATCGGCCCGGAGACCGCCATCACCGGCGACCTGCGCGTGGGCGCGAGCCTGCAGATGGACGGCAAGGTCGAGGGCAAGCTCGAAGTGTCGGATTCGGTCCTGGCCGGGCCGAAGTCGCACATCAAGGGCGAGATTCACTGCCGCGAGGCGGTCATCGCGGGCCGGGTCGAGGGCAATATCTTCGCGTCCGAGACGGTCGAGCTCCAGGCCGGGGCCAAGGTCCACGGCAACATCAGTTGCAAGGGCCTCATCATTCAGCGCGACAGCTTCTTCGAGGGCAACTGCACGATGTCCGCCCGGGTCGAGGCTACGGGCGGAGAGCGGCCGCCCCAGTAGCCGATGAGCGGCATCGAGGGCCGGACCGCCATCGTCACCGGTGCCGGGGCTGGCATCGGCCGGGAAATCGCGCTCCGGCTGGCCGGTGCGGGTGCGAAGGTCGCGGCCTGCGACGTCGTCGAAGAAGGCGCGCAGGAGTGCGCCGCGGCCATCACCGCGGCCGGGGGCGAAGCCCGGGCCTACGCCAACGACGTCAGCGATGCGGCCGCGGTCGCGGAGCTCTGCGCTCGGGCGGCGGGCGAACTCGGCGGCATCCACATTCTCATCAACAACGCCGGCATCACCCGCGACGCGCTCCTGCTCCGGATGAGCGAGCAGGACTGGGACGCGGTGCTGGCAGTCAACCTCAAGGGCGCGTTCAACTTCGTCAAGGCCTGCGCCCGGCCGATGATGAAGGAGCGGTGGGGCCGGGTCGTCAACATCGCCTCGGTCGTCGGCCAGATGGGCAACGCGGGCCAGGCCAACTATGCCGCGGCCAAGGCGGGCATGATCGGGCTGACCAAGAGCGCGGCCCGCGAGCTCGCGCCGCGCGGCATCACCGTCAACGCGGTCGCGCCCGGGTTCATCGAGACCGCGATGACGCGGAAACTCGACGAGCAGGCCCGTTCGGCCTACGCCCGGGCCATCCCGCTCGGTCGGTTCGGCACCCCGGGCGACGTGGCCGACGCCTGCCTCTTCCTTTGCTCGGCCGCGGCGGCCTACATCACCGGCCAGGTCATCCGGGTGGATGGCGGGATGCTGATGTAGCGGCGGTTCCCGGGCGATAAGATACGGTGAAGGGCGGCGGGGCCGCCCTTCACCGAGGAGTAAGCAGTTGGGAGTCTGGAGCGACTCCCTGTCGCGTTCGAATGGTGAGACGACGAAGAGCGGGTCGGGGTTGCGCGGGGCCAGACCACAGAAGTGGCGGGGCGGTAATTCCGCCCCGCCACGCCAGAAAGGAGGCAACAGATGAGACGCAGTCCGTCGCAGTCACACTATCTGACGCCCGGCCCTCGTCAGTGGTTGCATCGCATTCTCCGGGCCGCGGCGCGGGCAGAGAAACGGGCGCCGGACCTCGTCCCGGCGCCCGTTTCTGTCAGTCTCTTCGCTCTGTTCCCGGCCCGAGTTGACCCTCGCTAGCAGCAGCAGCGTTTGGCCGGGCAGAAGCAATCGGCGTATCGGCAGTCGTACACCGGCGCACATACCCTGTCGTCACATAGATACGTACGCGTACCGTTATCATCACACGCCGCAGGGGACCGCTGCCGCTCAACCTGTTTTCGGCCTTCAGCTTTCGATTTCACGATAGTCACCTTCTCTCTTACCGGTTCGACGCCGGCGCGGGCGATTCGATGCGCGGTGCCGTTCTACCGCTGAATCACGACCTTGCGGCTCGACCCCTTCAACCCTTGAACGCTCGCCCCTTTTCTGTGGCCGCCGATGAACGCCGAGCGGAGGGAAGCGGGGACATAACCGGGCCGCGGGACATGACCGAATTGCGCTCGGGCAATTCGGATCGTGACCCAAGGCCCAAGGCGCGGGATTCCCGGTCGGACGGAGCAGCCGCCGATGCACGCCGGAGGGAATCCGGGAGATTTCCGAACGGAACACCCAGAGAAGAACCAACCGCCGATGCACGCCGATGTCCGGTCCACCCCCTCTCCCTTGATTGGGAGAGGGTCGGGGTGAGGGTGACTGCCCGCATACGCGGACCGCAGAAAACAACCGCCGATGCACGCCGATTCTTCGCCTCGGCTGTTCCTGGTCCGGCAGAGAGCCGTCCTCGGCTCTACCCTTGAACCCTCGAAACGCGAAGCGTGTGCTCCTGCATACCCTTTCCTGTGCAACCGCCGATGAGCGCCAGAGGAAATCCGGACAGGAGGTAAGACCACAAGGTCACAGAGAGGGAAGAAGGGGTGAGAGAGGAGAGAACCGACTTAGAACGCTGTCGTCTCGACCGAGGGTCTTCTAGACCCGAGTGGAGAGACCTCTCTCCGGGCCGAGGTAGTTTAGTATTGTGTCACCGAAACCCGTCACCGAAACCCGAACGCAACCCGGTCCGGGCTGGTGAAGCGAGCCTGGGACTATGACTGGTCGAGCGCGCGGCACAACGTGCGCGGCGAGCCGGACCAGCTCATAGACGAAACCGAAGAAATGCGCAA
>DSBX01000127.1 GCA_011049385.1 Caldifarciminota bacterium
CCTGGGCCGCCTGCCCATAAACCCCGACCGCGTCCTCCTCACCGGCGGCTCGATGGGCGGGCACGGCGTCTGGCACGTCGGGCTGACCCACCCGGACCGCTTCGCGGTCGCCGCGCCCCAGGCGGGCTGGCCGACGCACCAGCTCTACGTACCCTGGTTCCTCCAGCGCAGTGCGACATTCGCCCAACCCGGCCAGCTCGCGATGCGCGACCGGGCTCTCCGCCCGGACAACGTCCCGGCCATGCTCGGCAACGCGCTCAACCTGCCCTTCTTCATCCTCCACGGCGGCGAGGACGACAATGTACCGCCCCGGCACGCCCGCAACCTCGCGGCCTGGCTCGACGAACTGGGCAGCGAGTTCGTGCTCCACGAACTGCCCGGTCGCGAGCACTGGTGGACCGACGACAGCCTCGGTATCACCGTCAGCGACGACACCACGCTCGTGAACTACATCAGCGGCCGCCGGCGTAGCACGGGCCCGCGCCACGTCCGGTTCCGCACCGCCGACCTCGGCATCTCGCACCGCGCCTGGTGGCTGGCGGTGGAAAGAGTGCGGACCGTCGGCGAAGACGCGGAAATCGAGGCCTGGGAGCTCGATTCGCTGGTCCGGGTGCGCACCGCCAACATCGAGCAGTTCCGGCTTGACCTTGACGCCCGCCTGCCCCTGCGCGAGCCGGTGAGCATCGAGATTGACGGACAGCGACTGCCGCCGGTCCGCACCCTGCCCGCCCACGTCCGGTTCCACTACCAGGGCGGGCGCTGGCGACCCGGACCGGCCCGAACCCGGGGAACCACCAAGACCCCGGCCCGCTACGGTCCGGCCAGGCAGGCGATGTTCCGGCCCTTCCTGCTCGTCCACGGCACCGCGGACCCGGCCCAGGCCGAACCGCTCCTGCAAGAAGCGGTCCAGGAAGGCCTGCGCTGGTGGGTCCGGGCCAACGGCCGGGCCGAAGTCCTGCCCGACACCTCGGTCACCGACTCGCTCGCGGCCCGGTACAACCTCGTGCTCTTCGGCGGACCGGACGCCAATACCGTCACCCGTCGTCTCGCGCCGCGCCTGCCGGTCCGGGTCCGCGAGGGCGAGATGCATCTCGATCGCCGCCGGCTCGGCCCCGACCTCGCCGCGATGTTCGTCTACCCCAACCCTGACCACCCGGACCGGTTGGTGCTGGTCCGGATGGGCACCGATGCCGAGCACACCCGGCTGGCCGGCTTCTGGGGACTGCTCCACTCCGGCGCCGGGATTCCCGACTTCATCATCTTCGACCGCTCGGTGCGCAGGCTCGGCTGGGGCGGGGTGCGGGCCGCGGGCTTCTTCAATACCGACTGGCAGTTCGACCCGGCCTCTTCCTGGGTCGCGGAGTAGCCGCAACTGGCCGCCCTCGAGCTTGCCGCCCGCGCCAAGGTCAACCTCGGCCTCCGGGTCGGCGCGCTCCGGCCCGACGGCTTCCACGACATCGTCACCACCATCGTGCCCATCAGCCTCGCCGACGCGGTGCAGGTCCGGCTCACGCGCCGGGGCATCACCGTCCGAACCGACCGGCCCGACCTGCCCACCGACGAGGACAACCTCGCCGGCCGGGCCGCACGGGCGTTCCTCACCGCGGTCAAGAGCACCGACGGTTGCCGGGTCCGCATCCGCAAGCGCATCCCGGTCGAGGCCGGGCTGGGCGGCGGCTCGGCCGACGCCGCCGCGGTCCTGCTCGGGCTGAATCGGCTCCACGGCACCCCCCTGTCCGGTTCCGCCCTCCGTCGGGTCGGAGCCCGCGTCTCCAGCGATGTGCCGGCCCTGCTGGCCGGCGGCCCCTGCGTCGCCCGGGGGCGGGGTGAGCGCATCCGGCCGATTCGCCTGCCGCGCCTGCGGCTCCTGCTTCACCTGCCCGGGTTCGGCGTCTCCACCGCCTGGGCCTACCGGCGACTCGACACCCTGCGCCGGGACGGCCGCGCGTTGACAACACCTCCGCTTTCGCCTAAGATTCTGCGCTCCCTCCTGGAGAAGCAAGAATCGGCAGGGCTGGCCCGCCAGCTCGGCAATAGCTTCGAACCGGTCGTGTTCCGGCGCTACCCGGCACTGGGCCGAGTTCGTGACACGCTTCTGCGCTCCGGCTGTGCCGCGGCCGCCCTCTCCGGTTCCGGCAGTACGGTCTATGGCTTGATGGCGGACGACCCGGTCCGCGGGCAGGACCCGATGGCCGCGATGGCGCGCGCCGGATTCCCCTGCATCGCGACCGGGACGCTTTAGGCCTGACGCCCGGGCGGAATCCCGAGCGCACGGCATTGGGGCGTCGTCTAATGGCAGGACCCAGGATTTTGGATCCTGGTGTGAAGGTTCGAATCCTTCCGCCCCAGTAGGCGCCCGACGCATCGGCGGCCCGCCCTTGCGCCGGCTTGAAGCACGGTGAGCAAAGCAGGAAAGCGAGGCAGTATGGAGTCGAAACTGAAGGTCTTCTCCGGCCGGGCCAACGAGCCGCTGGCCCGCGCCATCTGCGACCGGCTCGAAATCGAGCCCGGTCGGTGCACAATCCGGAACTTCGCCGACGGCGAAATCCGGGTGAAGATTGACGAGAACGTCCGGGCTCACGATGTCTTCGTCGTCCAGCCCACCCTGCCGCCGGCCGATAACCTGCTCGAACTCCTGCTGATGATAGACGCGCTCAAGCGCGCTTCGGCCGAACGTATCACCGCCGTCATCCCCTACTACGGCTACGCCCGCCAGGACCGCAAGGACGAGCCCCGCGTTCCGCTCTCGTCCAAACTCGTCGCCAACCTCATCGAACGCGCGGGGGCCAACCGGGTGCTGACGATGGAACTCCACGCCGAGCAGATCCAGGGATTCTTCGACATCCCGGTGGACCACCTCTATTCGACGCCGGTGTTCATCGAGCACTTCCCGGCCGAACCGACCAGAAACCTCGTCGTCGTCGCACCCGACACCGGCCGGGCCCATCGTGCACGCGGCTTCGCCAGCCGGCTCGGCGGAGCCGTGCCGATTGCGGTCATCGACAAGCGCCGGCCGGAACCGAACCGCACGCAGGTCGTCTCGGTCATCGGCAAGGTCAAGGGCCTCGACGCGCTCATCTACGACGACATGATTGACACCGGCGGCACCCTGGTCAGTGCCGCCCGGGCGCTGATGGACATGGGCGCGCTCAGCGTGCGCGCGCTCGCGACCCACGCCGTGCTCTCCGACCCGGCCTGCACGCGGCTGGCCGAGTCCCCACTCAGCGAAGTGATAGTCACCGACACGCTCAACCTGCCCGAATCGAAACGGATTGACAAGATCAGGACACTGACCATTTCGCCCCTGCTGGCTGAGACCATCAGCCGGATTCATTGCGGCCAGTCGGTCAGCTCATTGTTCTTGTAGCAAAGCGAGGAAAGATGACCTTCAAAGCCCAAGCCACCACCCGGACCGACACCGGCAAGAGCGCGATGCGCAAGATGCGCCGCGCCGGCCAGGTCCCGGCCGTGATGTACGGTCACGGCGACCCTTCGGTAATGCTCGCCATCAACGAACACGATTTCGGCCGCCTGCTCGAGCGGCTCCGCGGCCACAGCCCGCTCATCGAAGTCGAAGTGGACGGCCGCGCCGAGCGCTGTGTCATCAAGACACTCCAGCGCAACCCCATCAACGGCCGGCTCCTGCACGTTGACTTCCAGAAGGTCCACGCCGAGGAGAAGGTGACGGTCAACGTGCCGGTCCTGCTCCGCGGCACCTCGATTGGCGTGAAAGAAGGCGGCCTGCTCGACCATCTCCTGCGCGAAATCCCGGTCCGGGCGACCATTGACCGGGTGCCGGAACACTTCGAGGTGGACATCACCAGTATGAAAATGGGCCAGAGCTTCCACCTCTCCCGGCTTGAGGCCGAGGGCATCGAGTTCACCCTGCCGCCGGACTCCGTCGTCGTGACCGTTCTTGTCCCGCGCAAGGTGAGCGCCGAAACCGCCACGCCCGCGGCCGCCGAAACCACGGAGGGCGCCGAGGCAACGGACGAGAAGGCGCCGGCTGACGCCAAGAATAAGGAAGCATAGCAGGCCCCAGGGTGACGCTGTTCGGCCTCGGCAACCCCGGCGACCGCTACGCGGCCACGCGCCACAACGTCGGCTTCATGGTCCTCGACGAACTGGCGTGCCGCCTGCGGGCACGGTTCCGGTCCGGTTCGGGCCGGGCGGTCGCCCGCGGCAACTGGCGCGCGGAGAAGCTGGTGCTGGTCAAGCCGATGCTCTATATGAACGAGTCGGGGGTACCGGTCGCCGAACACCTCCGCCGCGAGCCGGACGACTACCTCGTCGTCTGCGACGACTTCGCGCTCCCCTTCGGTCGGCTCCGGCTCCGAGCCCGGGGTTCCGAGGGCGGCCACAACGGCCTCGCCTCGATCATCTACCGGCTCGGCACCGATGACTTCCCTCGCCTGCGCATCGGCATCGGCGTCCCGCCCCGGGAACAGGACTGGGCCGAATACGTGCTCGCGCCGTTCGGACCGGAAGAAACCAACGAACTCCCCGAGCTGGTGGGCCGGGCCGCCGACGCCTGTCTCGCGGTCGCGGCCGAGGGCCTCAACCGGGCGATGAACCGCTACAACCCCCCTCTCGAAACCTCGACCCCTTGACGCCTACCCTGTGAGAGTCGGCATCGTCGGTCTACCCAACGCGGGCAAGTCGTCCCTCCTCAACC
>DSBX01000261.1 GCA_011049385.1 Caldifarciminota bacterium
GACAGTCCCAGCGCGAGGACGCGCCGGGCTGAGGTACAGTCCCGGATTCCCTCCGGCCTGTCTGCGCGCGGCCCGCCTGCTGTTGCGCCGGCAGACGTCCATCGGCTTCCGCCCGGGACCGTCCGCTCTCCCCTGCGGGTTGTGTCCGCTTGACCTTGTTGAGGGTCGGTCTAGAATCTGGCCGATGAACGCTGAGTTGCGTATCGGGCTGGGTTTTGACGCCCACCGGCTGGCGGCAGGACGGCCACTGATGCTGGGCGGGGTTGACCTGGGCTTTGAGCGCGGACTGGCCGGGCATTCGGACGGCGATGCCCTGCTTCACGCGCTGTCCGACGCCCTGCTGGGCAGTCTGGGCCTGCCCGACATCGGCACACTGTTCCCGGACGACGACCCGAACTACAAGGGTGCGGATTCGGCCCGGTTGCTGACCGAGGTGCTGGAGCGGGTCCGGGCCGCGGGCGGCAGGCCGGTGAACGTGGACGTGGTCGTCGTCTGCGACCGGCCGAAGCTTCAGCCCCACGTGCCCGCCATCCGGACCCGGCTGGCCGGCCTGCTCGGTCTCGCGCCGGACGCGGTCGGCATCAAGGCGAAGACGACCGAGGGCACCGCCATTGCGGACCGGGAAAGCATCGCGGTGATGGCGACGGTGCTGGTGCGGGTCGCGTCTTGATTCCGCTCCGCGACGATGTCCGGTCCCGAACCCGACCCTGGACAACCTGGTCCCTGATTGCCGCCTGCGTGCTGGTCTACGCGTGGCAGATGCGGACCGCTTTCTCCGACCCGGAGGCCGAGTACGCTTTCGTGCGCGGTTTCGGAATGATCCCGGCCGAGATCATCCGGGGCCGGAACCTGCAGACATTGCTGACTTCGATGTTCCTGCACGGCGGCATCCTGCACCTGCTGGGCAATATGTGGTACCTGTACATCTTCGGCGACAATGTCGAGGACTACCTGGGCCGGCCCGTCTACATCGCGGTCTACGCCCTTTCCGGCATCTTCGGCAGTCTCCTGCACATTCTCGTCGTGCCTCACTCGACCATCCCGACCATCGGCGCGTCGGGCGCGATTTCCGGGGTGATGGGCGCGTACCTTGTGCTTCACCCCCGTGCCCGGGTGCTGACGCTGGTACCGATTTTCATCTTCATCCGCTTTCTCTACCTGCCCGCTTCGCTCCTGCTCGGGTTCTGGATCCTGATGCAGGTGCTCTACGGCTGTAGTGCCCCGCCGGGCGCGAGCGGGGTGGCCTATTTCGCGCATATCGGCGGGTTCGCGGTCGGCGTGGTCGCGGCGCTGTTCCTGCGTCGGCGCAGGAAGCGCGACTCGATCTGGTATGATATCGAGTAGGGTCAGGCTCTGGGCCGCGCTGGTGCTGGCCGCCGCGCTCCAGGCCGCCCTCTGGTTCCTGCCCCCGGGCGTGGGCCTGCGCGCCCGGATGCTCGAACCGGTCTCCGACGCGCAGGAATACCACGCGCTCTCGGTCTCGCTGGCCGAGCGGGGCGCGTTCGAACGCGAAACGATGGGCGCGATGCGGCCGGAGTTCTTCCGCACGCCGGGCTACCCGCTGCTGCTGGCCGGTTTGCGCCGGGTGTTCGGCAGTTCGCTGGCGGCGATTCTCGGACTGCAGTTGCTGCTGTCGCTCTTGACGGTGCTCGTCACTTTCCGGCTCGCGCGGGAGGCCGGTCTCTCCGACCGGGCGTCCTCGCTGGCGGCCCTGCTGGTCGCCGCGAGCCCGAACCTTGCCTTCCACGCGACCAAGGTGGTAACCGAGACGACCTTCACGCTCTTGCTCGCAATCTGCCTGTTGTTGCTGGCGCGGTACCGCTCGATGCCGCAGGGGCGGAGCCGGGCCTGCGTCCTCGCCCTGACCGGCGCAGGCATCACCGCCGGCCTGCTGGCCCTGGTCCGGCCGATTGCCCTGTATTGGCCGCTGGTCATCGCCGCCTGGGTGGGCTGGCGTTGCCTGCGCGCCCGGCCCCGATTTGCCTGGCTGGCGCTGGTGCCGGTGCTGGCGGCAGGGCTGACCGTTGCGCCCTGGTTTGCCCGCAACCACCGTCTGTCCGGCCGGGTGATGTTCTCGACCGCGGCCGAGCGCAACCTGTTCCTGTATAATGCCGCGACGGTAATCGCTTCGGAGCAGGGCATCACCGTCGCCGAGGCCCGGGACCTGATGCAGGCCGAGGCCCGGCAGAGATTCGGCGAACTCGACTCGACCGACGAGACGGGCTATTGGGCCCGGCTCGGAGTCATCGGCCGCGAGCGGTACCTGGGCCGTCCGACCCGGGCCGCGCTGGTCCAGGTCGCCGGGTTCACCGCCAACTTTCTGGTCCCCATCGGCGCCTCTCCCCTGCTCAGCCACGCCGGCACAACCGGGTCCGACGAGCCGCACGTAATGCAGCGGGCGCTCGGGCTTGCGGCCCGCGGCCGGGTCGGCGAAGCCTGGCAGGTCGTGCGCCGGGGCAGGTTGGAACAGGTCGGCGCGTTCTTCTGGATATGGTTCGGGCTGGCCGCGCTCCACGTCGCACTTCTGCTGGCGCTGGCCGCGGTCGGCCTGCGCGCGGGCGGCGCGGGCTGGCTCGTACCCGCAGTACTCTACTTCACCCTGCTCACCGGGCCGGTCGGCGAGGCGCGCTTCCGGGCGCCGGCCGAGCCGGCGCTGGCGGTAATCGCCGCGGTCGGGCTCGCCCGGACCCACCGCCGGAGACTGACGCAGGCGCCGATGGACGCCAAAGAAGAGGAAGTGGTCGAGCGGTCAAGTGGTCTGTCCTCAACCCGAATCGTGTCCCCAGATTCCCCGATCGGAACCGCGTAAGAGCCGGGGCCGGGCATTACGCCCGGCCCCGTGACAGCCTGACCGAACGCTACTTCTCTTCCTCGCGCTGGGCCTTCGCCTCTTCGACCACCTTGGCGGTCTGCTCGCGGGGCAGTTCCTCGTAGTGCGAGAACTCCGTCGTGAAGAAGCCGCGGCCCTGGGTCATCGAGCGGAGCACGTTGGAGTACTTGTACATCTCGGCCTGCGGCACCTGGGCCTTGATGACCTGGAGCGAGCCCTGCGACTCCATCCCCATTATCCGTCCGCGCTTGGAGTTAAGGTCGCCCATGATATCGCCGGTGTAGCGGTCCGGCGCGGTGATTTCGACGTTGACGATGGGTTCGAGCAGGATAGCACCGGCCTTCTCACAGCAGGCCTTGAAGGCGATCATCGCCGCCATCTTGAAGGCGATATCGGACGAGTCAACCGGGTGGAATGAGCCGTCGTAGACCGTGGCCTTGAGGTCCACCATCCGGTAACCGGCCAGCACACCCTTGTCCAGTATCTCGCGCACGCCCTTCTCGACCGAGGGCACGAACTTGCCCGGGATTGCCCCACCCTTGATTTCGTCCGCGAACTCGAAGCCCGAACCCCGGGACAGCGGCTCAAGCCTGAGGTAGCAGTCGCCGAACTGGCCCCGGCCACCGGTCTGTTTCTTGTGCCGGCCCTGGGCTTCGGCCTTGCGGGTGATGGTCTCGCGGTACGGGATGCGCGGCTTGATGAGGTCCACCGTCACTTCGAACCGGCGCTTGAGTCGGCCGACGATGACGTCGAGATGCAGTTCGCCCATTCCATTGATGAGCTGTTGGCCCAGTTCGGGGTTGAAGGCGAAGCTGAACGTCGGGTCTTCCTGATGCAGGCGGTTGAGGCCGGTCGAGACGCGCTCCTCGTCACCCTTGCTGTGCGGGACGATGGCGACCGAGATTGAGGGCCTGGGGAAGTCGAGCGGCGGCAGGACGATCGGCCGACGCTTGTCGCAGAGCGTGTCGCCGGTACCGGTTTCCTTAAGCTTGACCAGCGCGCCGGCCATGCCGGTCACGAGCCGGCTCGTCTCGGCGCGTTCCCGGCCCTTGACGACGTAGAGCTGGTTGAGCTTCTCCTCCCGGCCGGTGCGGGCGTTCAGGAGGGTCATGCCGGTCTCGATCCTGCCGCTCAGCACCCGGACGTAACTCATCTCGCCGACGTGCGATTCGGAGACGGTCTTGAAGACCAGCGCGCAGGTGGGGCCGTCCGCGAGGCGCTCGACGGCCACCGCCTCGTCGCTACCGGGCTTGCGGCCTTCGACCGGCGGCAGTTCGGTCGGACCGGGCAGGACGTCCACCGCCAGTTCGAGGAGCAGGTCCGTGCCGACCTGGGCGAGCGCGTCGCCGCAGACGAGCGGGTGGACGACGCCGGCCCGGATGCCGTTGCGAACTCCGGCCTTCATCTCGTCGGTCGAGATGTCCGCGCCTTCCAGGAACTTCTCCATCAGCTTCTCATCGGCGTCGGCCGCGGCCTCGATAAGCCGCTCCCGCGCCGCCGCGACCGCGTCGGCCATATCGGCCGGCACCGGCAGTTCCTTGCGGCTACCGTCCTCATACTGCCAGGCGCGCCCCTCGAGCAGGTCAACAACGCCGGTGAATCCGGCCTCGCGGCCGATCGGGAGATAAAGCGGCGTGACCGAGGTGCCCAGCGCCTTGCGGACTTCCTCAACTGTGGTCTCGAAGCTCGTGTTCTCGCGCCGCAGTTTATTGACGAAGACGACCCGGGGACAGCCGGTTTCATCGAACCGGCGCCAGGCCATCTCGGTGCCGACCTCGACCCCGGACGAAGCGTCCACGAC
>DSBX01000238.1 GCA_011049385.1 Caldifarciminota bacterium
GCCGCGGCGGTGACCGAACTGATTGCCGAAGGGTACCGGGTGATATTCTTTACCGAGGAGCTGACCGGGGCGCTGGCCCCGGTGCTGGAGCGCTACCGGCGCGAGGCGGTGCCGTGCCTGGTGGCCCTGCCGGTCAGCGCGGGACCGCAGACCGGGAAGGGCGCGGCGATGTCGCGCCTGCAGGACGTTGTCCGGCGGGCGGTCGGCACCGACCTCTTCAAGGAGCAGAACGATGAGCAGTGACAAGAGTTCGCAGTCGGGCCTGGTCGTCAAGGTTTCCGGGCCGCTGGTGGTCGCGGAGAAGATGTCCGGGGCGAAGATGTATGACGTGGTCCGGGTGGGGACCCAGAACCTGCTGGGCGAGGTCATCAGCCTCGCCGGCGAGCGGGCCTCGATCCAGGTCTACGAGGAGACCGGCGGCATCGGGCCGGGCGACCCGGTGACCCAGACCCGCGAGCCGCTGTCGGTCGAGCTCGGGCCCGGGCTGATCGGCTCGTTCTACGACGGGGTCCAGCGGCCGCTGGACGCTCTGCAGGCCGAGGCCGGCGACTTCATCACCCGGGGCATTGACGTGCCCGCGCTGGACCGCAAGAAGCGCTGGGAGTTCAAGCCCCTGCGCAAGGCGGGCGATAAGGTCGGGCCCGGGGACTGGCTGGGCGAGGTCGAGGAGACGGTGCTGGTCCGGCACCGGGTGATGGTTCCGCCCGGGGTCGAGGGCGAGCTGGTGCGCATCGAGTCGGGCGGTTTCACCATTGATGAGACGGTGGCGGTCGTCAAGACCGAGAGCGGCGAGCGCGAGCTCAAGATGGCCCAGCGCTGGCCGGTGCGCCGGCCCCGTCCGCACCGGCGCAAACTGCCGCCGGACGAGCCGCTGGTGACCGGCCAGCGGATCATTGACGCTTTCTTCCCGATTGCCCGGGGCGGCACCGCCTGCGTGCCGGGGCCGTTCGGCTCGGGCAAGACGGTCATCCAGCACCAGTTCGCGAAGTGGTCCGACGCCGAGATCATCGTCTTCGTCGGTTGCGGCGAGCGCGGCAACGAGATGACCGACGTCCTGCTCGAGTTCCCGAAACTGCTCGACCCGAAGTCGGGCGAGCCGCTGATGAAGCGGACGGTGCTGGTCGCCAACACTTCGAACATGCCGGTCGCGGCCCGCGAGGCGTCGGTCTATACCGGCATCACCCTTGCCGAGTATTACCGGGATATGGGCTATTCGGTGGCGATCCAGGCCGACTCGACCTCGCGCTGGGCCGAGGCGATGCGCGAGATTTCCGGCCGGCTGGAAGAGATGCCGGGCGAGGAGGGCTACCCCGCCTACCTCGCCTCGCGGGTGGCCGAGTTCTACGAGCGGGCGGGCCGGGTCGTCTGCCTCGGCACCGGGCCGGACGGGAAGGAGCAGGAAGGCGCGCTGTCGGTGGTCGGCTCGGTGTCGCCGCCGGGCGGGGACCTGAACGACCCGGTCGTCCAGGCGACGCTCCGCGTCGTCAAGGTGTTCTGGTCGCTGGAGGACCGGCTCGCGTTCCAGCGCCACTTCCCGGCGATTTCCTGGCTGAATTCGTACTCGCTGTATTCGGAGACGCTCCGGGCGGCGCTGGTCCGGCTCGCTGACGAGGAGTTCGTCAGCGACGCGGCCGAGGCGATGGGCCTGCTCGAGAAGGAGGCGGAACTCGAGGAAATCGTCCGGCTGGTGGGCCGGGATTCGCTCTCGGCCGGGGACCGGCTGGTGCTGGAAGTGGCGCGGAGCCTGCGCGAGGACTTCCTGCACCAGAACGCGTTCCACGAGGTGGACACCTACACCTCGATGAAGAAGCAGGCGCTGATGCTGGACGCGATCCTGCAGTTCTACCGCCAGGCCCGGGCCGCGCTGGACCGGGGCCGGGACATCGCGGACATCGAGCAACTGGCGGTGCGCGAGCGCATCGGCCGGCTCAAGTATCTGACCGAGGAGGAGGCGGAGGCGGGAGCGGCGCGGGTGCGCGAGGAGATCGAACAGCAACTGGCCGGAGGTGAGAAGTGATTCGCGAATACCAAACCGTCGTTTCCGTCGCCGGGCCGCTGGTGCTGGTCGAGGGCGTGTCGGGCGTGAAGTACCAGGAACTGGTGCGGCTGAGCCTGCCTTCGGGCGAGTCCCGGCGCGGGCAGGTGCTCGAGGTCGAGGGCGACCGGGCGCTGGTCCAGGTCTTCGAGGGCACGAGCGGGATTGACGTGCCGGAGACGAAGGTGCGGTTCCTGGCCCGGGGGATAATGGTCGGGCTGTCGCCGGAGATGCCGGGCCGGGTCTTCGACGGGCTGGGCCGGCCCCGCGACGGCGGGCCGGAGATCATCCCCGAGCGCGAGGCGGACATCTACGGCGCGCCGATTAACCCCTACGCCCGGGAGTACCCGGACGAGTTCATCCAGACCGGGGTGAGCGCGATTGACGGCCTCAACACGATGGTCCGGGGCCAGAAACTGCCGCTCTTCTCGGCCAGCGGCCTGCCCCACAACCGGCTCGCGGCCCAGGTCGTCCGGCAGGCGCAGGTGCCCGGGGCCGAGTCCGGCTTCGCGGTCGTGTTCGGGGCGATGGGCATCACCTACGAGGAGGCGGAGTACTTCATCCGCGACTTCACCGAGTCGGGCGCGCTGGAGCGGACGGTGCTGTTTCTCAATCTCGCCGACGAGCCGGCGATCGAGCGCATCGCCACGCCGCGGACCGCGCTGACCTGCGCCGAGTACCTCGCCTTCGAGCAGGGCCTGCACGTGCTGGTCGTGCTGACCGACATGACCAACTACTGCGAGGCGCTACGGGAGATTTCGGCCGCGCGCAAGGAGATCCCGGGCCGGCGCGGGTTCCCGGGCTATCTCTATACCGACCTCTCCAGCCTCTACGAGCGGTGCGGCCGGATCAAGGGCAAGCCCGGCTCGATAACGATGATGCCGGTGCTGACGATGCCCGAGGACGACAAGACCCACCCGATCCCGGACTTGACCGGCTATATCACCGAGGGCCAGATAATCCTGTCCCGGGCGATGCACCGGCGCGGGATTGCGCCGCCGATTGACGTCCTGCCGTCGCTGTCGCGGCTTAAAGACAAGGGCATCGGCGAGGGCAAGACCCGGGCCGACCACGCCGATTTGTTCAACCAGCTCTATGCCTGCTACGCCCGGGGCAAGGAGGCGGAGGAGCTCGAGGTGATTCTCGGCTCGGCGGCGCTTTCGGAGATGGACCGGCGCTACCTCCGGTTCGCGCACGATTTCGAGAAGCGCTACATCGCCCAGGGCGAGCAGGAGAACCGCTCGGTGACCGAGACGCTCGACCTCGGCTGGGAACTGCTGGCGATTTTCCCGCGCTCGGAGCTGAAGCGGGTGCGCGACGCCTGGCTGGATAAGTATCATAAGGAAAGGGGTCAAGGGGGCGAGGGAGAATGACCCTGCGCTTTCCGGCGGTGCTGTTCGACCTCGACGGGACGATAGTGGACTCGGCCCGGGAGCTCATCGCCTCGGTGCTCCACGCGCTGGCGCAGGTGGACGACCGCGAGCCGCCGGACAAGGACACGATCCTGATGGAGGTCGGCAAGCCGCTCGAGGTCATCCTGCGCGAGCTCGGCTACCCGCACAGCCCGGAAGACGTCCGCCGGTTCACCGAAACCTACCGGGCGCACTTCGCGGCCCACTGCGCGGAAGAGGCCGGGGTGTTTCCGTATCTTACCGAGGTGCTCGACGCCCTGCGCGAAGCCGGAGCAAAGCTGGCGGTGGTGACGACGAAGCACCAGGAACAGGCGGAGCTGACCGTTGCCCAACTGGGCATCGCGGACCGGTTCGATTACGTGCGGGGCTGGCTGGAAGGCCGGAAGCACAAGCCGGACCCGGAGCCGTTCCTCGAGGCCGCGGCCCGGCTCGGGGTCGAGCCCAGAGAGGCGCTGGTCGTCGGCGACACCGAGCAGGACATTCTCGCCGCCCAGGCGGGCGGGATGACCTCGGTGGCGGTGACCTGGGGCTTTCGGCCGCTGTTGATGCTCAAGGCGCTCCGGCCGGATTTCATCATTTCCCGGCCCACGGACCTGTTGCCGATAGTCGTGACGGCGGCCGGGGCATAGGCCCGGGCACTCCGATGCCGCAGTATGCGGCAGTCGCCAGTGCGAAGTGCCGAAGAATGCGGCAATCTCCGTTTTGTTGACGC
The DNA here is from genome assembly GCA_011049385.1 of Caldifarciminota bacterium. Classification (GTDB taxonomy): domain Bacteria; phylum Hydrothermota; class Tepidihabitantia; order Tepidihabitantales; family Tepidihabitantaceae; genus DSBX01. Next base: position 4,160 of record DSBX01000238.1, read on the forward strand.
GGTGTCTGGGGGTCGCTATTATTTCATAAGTTCCGCCATATCGAGAGATAGGGCGTATGTGCATTGAACCGGCAATTTGGGAATGATACGTGCTATCGGTGATATGGGGATCGGTCAGCGATAGTAAGAGCAGACAACTTAAGGGTTAGGAGGTTCTCCTGAGTCCGATGCGTTCGCGCAAACTGCCCTACGACTGCAACATCAAACTGCAGTCCGCGGACATCGTCTTCGCCGTTGACCGTGACGGCAGAATCGTGTTCTGGAATCCCAACGCCCAGGCCGCCACCGGCCGGGCCGCGGCCGGCGTGGTCGGCCAGCCTCTGGCCGCCATTTTCCCGGAGCACGAGGGCGGGCCGGACCGGTCCCGGTTCGACCTGACCGCGGTGATGGACGGGCGCGAC
>DSBX01000079.1 GCA_011049385.1 Caldifarciminota bacterium
GGGTGCGGTAGATTTCGCCCGAGATTTTCCAGATTTCCTTGCGCTCGTCGTAGCTGGTGTCCGGGTTGAAGCGGACGCCGAGCGTGGTCGCCAGCATCTGGGCGGCGAGGTCCTCGGCGTAGTCGCCGGCCTTGCGCTCCCGCTCGCCGAAGGAATGGTACTCGGAGAGGTAGCCGAAGGTCGAGGGGTCCTTCGGGATCGCGACGCCGATCGAGGCGGAGAGCAGGCGGTGGGGCTCGTTGGTGGCGTTGTCGCTGATGACGACGAAGGCGATCTGGCCGTGGGTGAGCATCTTAAGGCCGCGCCGGCGCGAGATGATCTTGCAGTGGGGCGGGAAGATGGACGACACCCGGACGAGGTTGTAGGACGCGATGCCGGCGTCGCGCAGGGCGGCCTCAAAGCTTGCGAGCTTCTCGCGGTGGCGGCCGACGCCCTTGGTCAGGAAGACGTGGGACGGAAGAATCATCGGGCCTCCTTCCGGGTGCCCGGCCGGGCACATTCGTGATGGGGGAGCCATCCCTTGCCGAGGAAAGGCCGGCCCGCCGAAGCGGCGGGCCGGCCGTGAGTGGAGCAGACCAGAGTTGAACTGGCGGCCTCCAGAGTGCGATTCTGGCGCTCTCCCAACTGAGCTACTGCCCCATTTCGGTACTAGCGGACGCGCACCCGTCTACCGGGTGTGACGTGTCCGAAGCTCAAACGGATGCACGACATTGCAGTCAGGATTGTAGGACGGGACGCGGACAAGTCAAGCCCGTACCCGCGCTTGACGCGCCGGGCGAGCGTGGATAGGATAGCGGTGACGAAAGGAGACCGGAGATGTTGTTGATACGATTGATGACAGTGGTCGGGCTGGCCGGCCTGGCAATCGCAGCCGAGCCCGTGAAGCAGGTGACCGAGTTTGTCCAGGTGAGCCAGCGGCTGGCGGCGGGCAAGGCCCGCGAGGTTACCGTCGAGCTGGCGATGTCCGCGGGCGAGCTTGAGGTCAGGACCGGGGCCGAAGGGCTGTTCGAGCTGGACTGTTACGCGCCGGACTCGTCCCACGCACCGGCGCTGGAGTACAGCGAGGTCCTGCGCGCCGTCGAGGGAGATTCGAGCCCGGTGCCGGAGGGAGAGGTGCAGGTGTACCAGCCGGAGATCGAGGAGACCGACGCGTGGCAGCACCGGTGGAACGTGCGGCTGGACCGGGAGCGGTGCCGGGAGTTGGACGTCGTGATGGGCACCGGCTCGGTGCGGCTGGCGCTGGCCGGTTCCGCGGTCGAGGAGCTGTACGTTGAGGTCTCGGTCGGCGAGTTGGCGCTGGACCTGGTCGGGGACGGAACCGAGAGCGCGGAGGGTGTCTTCGAGGCCGACTGCGAGGTCGGGGTCGGCGATATCTACATCTTCGTGCCGGCGGAGGCCGGGGTCCGGGTCGAGGCGGAAACGGAAATCGGCCGGGTGCTGGTGCCGGATGAGTTCGTCGAGACCGAGGAGGGCTGGGAGAGCCCGGGCTGGGAAACGAGCGGGCGGCGCATCGAGCTGGTGCTGTCGGTTGCGGTCGGCGATGTCGTCGTGGCCGCGGAGACGGTGGAGGAGTAGTGAGCGGCACGGCGGAGCTGGTCGGCCGGGTCGCGGACCTGGCCGGGCTGGTCGAGTATCAGCCGGGCTCGGTGGTGAGCCGGGAGGTGGTGAAGCGGCCGACCGGCACGGTGACCGTTTTCGCCTTCGACGAGCGACAGGGGCTGTCCGAGCACACCGCGCCATTCGACGCGCTGGTGCTGGTGCTGGACGGCGAGGTGGAAATCTCGCTGGCCGGCACGCCGCAGCGGGTGCGGCAGGGCGAGATGCTGATAATGCCGGCGGGCGTGCCCCACGCGCTGACCGCGGTCGAGCGATTCAAGATGCTGTTGGTGATGATTCGCGGTTGAGGCCGCGGGAAGGGAGATTCATCGTGTTGACGAGATTGCTCCTGCTGGCCGTACTGGCGGCCGGCGCGGCCTGCGGCGGGCAGACGGATAGCATCGAGATGAGGGCGGAGGAGAGGGTGAGACTGCCGGAACCGGGGCTGGAAGGCGCGGTGTCGGTCGAGGCGGCGCTCTTCGCCCGCCGGTCAATCCGGGGCTACGATGATTCCGGCCTGAGTCTGGCCGAGGCCGGGCAGGTGCTCTGGGCCGCGTACGGGGTAACGAAGCCGATGTCCGGGGTGGAGAGGATGCGCGGTGGGTACCGGACCGCGCCCTCGGCCGGGGCGACCTACCCGTTGGAAGTCTACCTTGTCGCGGCCGGGGTCGAGGGGCTCACACCCGGGCTCTACCGTTATCTGAGTGAGAGCCACGAACTCGAGCCGGTCGCGCCGGGTGACATCCGGCCCGCGCTTTCCCGGGCCGCGCTCGGGCAGGCATCGGTGCGTGAGGCGCCGGCGTCGGTGGTCTGGACCGCCTTCTACGTCCGCACCACCGAGCGCTACGGCGCGCGCGGCCGGGAGCGTTACGTGGCGATGGACCTCGGGCACTCGGCCCAGAACGTGTACCTGCAGGCGGTGGCGCTGGGGCTGGGTACGGTCGCGGTGGGTGCTTTCGACGACGCCGAGGTGAGCCGGGTGCTCGGGCTGGCGAAGTCCGAGGAGCCGCTCTACATCATGCCGGTCGGTCGCCTGCCGACCGAGTAGACAAGACCGACACAAGCAGTGGGGCCGCTTGCGCGGCCCCACCTGTCGTTCGGTGTCGGGTCTTGCGGTTACTCGGCGAAAGTGAGCTTGATGTAGAGCACCTCCGAGTGAGGGAGACCGGTCTCGCTGCCCAGGTTACTGCTGCTCAACTTCCGGTACACTTCATCGGTGCGATAGCCGTGTGAGGATACCGGTGTGTTGTCGCTACCGTTGTAGGTGAACTCGAGGATGAAGTTGCCGCCGGTGTACTCGTACCCGGTGTCGAACTCGAACTCGGTCCAGTAGTTGGTCGAGTCCCGACTGCCGTACGACTGACTGGCGCGATGGTAAACCCGGGTCGGGGTCGCGCCTTCATAGTTGGCGTTGAAGTTCGCCTCGAGCGAGTCGCGGGAGGTCGGGCAGATGGAGATTTCGAAAGAGTTGCGGTTGCCGCGTGACATGTTAGCGGACATCAGCGATATCTTCACGATTCGGCCGGTGCGGCCGACTTCGCTATCGAGGTAAAGGTACTGGTTACGACGATGATCTCCGCTACCCCAGAACGGGTCCCACATCGTGATCTCCTGCCGGCCGACGATGACTTCGTCTTCGCCCGGCCCTTCGCCCGGGCCGACGGTTATCTCGATCGAGGCGTGGGATACGCCCTGGTTGCCGTCATCGGCAATGACGCGGATGGTGTAGACGGTGGTCGCGGTCACGGTCGGCGCGGTCCAGTCCACCGCGGTGCCGGTGGTGGTGTTGAACGTGCCGCCGGTCGCGCACCAGGTGAAGGTGAGTGCATCACCGTCCGGGTCGGTGCAGGTCACGGTCAGGTTGATGACCGCGCCCGACTCGACCGTGGTCGCGGACGCGGTGATGACCGGGGTGTTCGGGTTGCGGTTGCCGGAGAACAGATCGCAGGCGAGGGCGAAGACCAGCGCGAACGCGGCGGTCACCAGCAGTATCTTCTTCTTGCGCATTGCGCCTCCTTTGAGTTGTGGCGGTCGTATCGGTCGTGTGGAAAGAACAGTATAGATACCGGACTGAGCGGAAAAGTCAACTCGGGAGCGGAAATGCCGAAGCCCGGGCGGGGCCGCAGATGCGTCCCCGCCCGGATGGGGCTCGGTCAGTGGGCCAGGACGACCCGTTCGGTAAGGTTGAGGCCCGGGCCGGAAACCTGCAGGAGGTAGACCCCGGCCGGGAGTTCGCGCGGCCGCCACTCGATGCGGCCCGAGGTCGGGACCGGGCCGTCGTGGACGGTCGCGACGAGCCGGCCGGCGACATCGCGGGCCCGGACCAGCACCGGCCCGGCCAGAGACGGGTCGAGCGCGATGGTCAGGTTCCGGGCGAAGGGGTTGGGCGCGAAGACGGCCCGGAGCTCGTCGGCGTGGCGCGGGGCCTCTTCGATGCCGATGTTGTTCTCGTACCAGTCCCGGGCGTCGGCGCAGGCGGCGAGGAAGGCGGCGGAATCGGGCGCGGCGACGAAAGCGAAGACGACGCGCCGGCGCCCGGCCGGAACAAGGTCGAACGGTCCGGCGCTGACCGCGAGCGACCAGTTGTAGACACGGTCGGACTCGTGCGTGCCCAGTTCGCCCTTGAGCAGGCGGTACTTCATATCCTCGCTCAGCCCGGAATCCGGGTAGACGTAGCGGTCGTGCTCGAAGGCGGCGAGATTCGCGGCCCGGTCCGGGTCGAGCAGGACCACGCCCGCGAAGATGCTGTTGTCGCCGAGGTGGCGCATCGCCGCGGCCCGGTGCGCCGGGAAGATGCGGGGCAGGTCGCGGAAGCGGTCCGCGGCGCGGATGTCGAAGTCGGCGAGGATGCCGGCGTAGGAGCCGGGAAGCGGCTCGTTGCCGTCGTTCATCACGTCGTAGATGAGCACGACGAACCGGTCGGCGTCCGGTGCATCGGTGCCCAGCGCCCGCTCGATGA
>DSBX01000160.1 GCA_011049385.1 Caldifarciminota bacterium
AGGCCCGGCCGGGCCTCGGGCCGCGACCGGCGCGCGCGCTTCATCATCGTCGGGAGCAGCCTGAGCCCGGTCAGCCGCTCCACCGAATCCACCGTCACGACGAAGCCGGCCAGCGAATCGCGCGGCATCCGCGCCGGGCGGCGCGGTACGACGACGGCTATCGTCTGCGCGCCGGCCCGGACCGCGGGACAAAGCTCCATCTCATCGGCGCATCAGTATCCGCGCCGATTCGGACCGGTCAACCGGCGGCGAATGCGGACATCCACCGGGGCGCTCCGGTTGTAACTCCGGGCGTCGGCACCGGACGGCCGGTGCAGACCGGCAAAGAGTGAACGGCCCGGAGTACGGTGTCCTGCGCGGTCGAGCAGACCGCGGGCAGTCCGGCGGCGGGCGCGCCGCGGTCGCCGCCGCGCACTCGGCCGGGACCGCCCGCGGACCGAGGACAGGGGTATACCCCGGGTATACCCCCGGACGGTTCGGCCATGCGCCTGAAGAACCAACCGGAGGGCTCCGGGAGACCCTTGCCTTGCCGTTCGCTCCGGCTATCGCTTAGTGCGGTAACATCCGATTGAACAGGCAGTTATCGCGTCCGGAGACCAAAACCTTGCCCGGCTGACGACGGTCCCCGGTCGCGCTCGCGGTCGGCCGGCGTATAACCTTGTGAAGCCGAAGAGCGCCGCCGAAGAGGGTGGCGGAAAGGAGACCTCATGCGGTTCGATGCGGACCCGATTCCGCTCCAGGCGGAGACCCTGGAACTGCTCGAGCGATTGCGCACCGCCGGCCGGCCGCTCCCGCTCTATGGTCAGGAGCCGGGCACGGCCCAGCAAGCGGTCCGGGCGATTGCCGAACTCATCTACGAAGGCGCGGCGGTGTCGGTCGTGCGGCGACTGCAGTACCGCTGGTTCGCCAACGAGCTCGCCCGGGTGTTCTGCAGTCGGACCGGCCCGGCGTTGGTGTTCCAGCTTGAGCTGGTCCTGCGCAAGTGGGTTGCGTTCGGGCTCGAACCCGACGCGGTCCAGTTCCTGCTCCGGGCGATTGTCGAACGGTTCGAAGCCGAGGTCGAACCGGTCCCGGCTCCGCCCGGCACCTGAACCCGACCCGACCCCTCCCGGCCCGGCAGGCAAAGGCCTGCCGGGCCGGCCTCTCATCCGGCCACCCGGATTGACAGACCCGAACCATCAGCTATGCTCAGCGCATCGCTCAGGCAGGCTCGGCCGCGAGGCCGCAGACGACAGGAGGACAGCAGATGCCCGGTGGCCGGCAGAAGAAACGCACCGACAACGGCGCCAGTCTCGGCTTCGAGCAGAAACTCTGGCTCGCGGCCGACAAACTGCGCGGCAATATGGACGCGGCCGAGTACAAACACATCGTCCTCGGCCTGATATTCCTCAAGTACATTTCGGACGCGTTCCAGGAACGCCACGACTTCCTCAAGGCCGAGTCGGCCCGCGTGGGCAGTGACTGGTTCGTCAAGGACGACAACCAGCGCAGAGATGCGCTCGAAGACAAAGACGCCTACACGATGGAAGGCGTGTTCTTCGTCCCGCCCGAAGCGCGCTGGGCCTATCTCCAGGCCCGGGCCAAGGACACCAAGGTCGGCGTCCTGCTCGACAAGGCGATGGAAGCGCTGGAGCGCGACAACCCGTCGCTCAAAGGCGTCCTGCCCAAGAACTACGCCCGCGAAGCCATCAACAAGACCAGCCTCGGCGAACTCATTGACCTCATTGGAAGCATCAGCTTCCAACCCTCACCCTCCACCCCTCTCCCAGTGGGAGAGGGTGACCGAAGGTCGGGTGAGGGTCGCGCAGCGTTAAGTGACGGTTCCTCTCCCTCTGGGAGAGGCGGAGGTGAGGGTCGCGCAGCGTTAGGCGGGACGCCGCGTTCCCTGGACATCCTCGGCCGGGTGTACGAATACTTCCTCGGCCAGTTCGCCTCGGCCGAAGGCAAGAAGGGCGGCCAGTTCTACAACCCCGCGCTGTATCGTCCGGTTGCTGGTCGAAATGCTCCAGCCGTTCAAAGGCAAGGTATTTGACCCCTGCTGTGGTTCGGGCGGGATGTTCGTGCAGAGCGAAGAGTTCGTGCAGGCCCACGGCGGCCGGCTCGCCGACCTGACCATCTACGGCCAGGAATCGAACCAGACCGCCTGGCGGCTGTGCAAGATGAACCTCGCTATCCGGCACATCGAGAGCAGGATGGTCGCGTGGAACAACGAGGGCTCGTTCCACAACGACGCGCACAAGGACCTGAAGGCCGAGTTCGTGATGGCCAATCCGCCGTTCAACGACTCGGACTGGGGCGGCGACCGGCTCACCGAGGACAAGCGCTGGAAGTACGGCGTCCCGCCCAAGGGCAACGCCAACTTCGCCTGGGTCCAGCATTTTATCTCCCACCTCGCGCCGACCGGGATGGCCGGGTTCGTGCTCGCCAACGGCTCGATGTCCTCCAACCAGTCGGGCGAAGGCGAAATCAGAAAGAGCATCATTGAGGCCGGGCTGGTTGACTGTATGATTGCCCTGCCGGGCCAGCTCTTCTACTCGACCCAGATACCGGTCTGCCTGTGGTTCATCGCCCGTGACAAACACGGGCGACCCTCACCCCAGCCCCTCTCCCAATGGGAGAGGGAGGCGCAGAACAAGCAACAAGACGGGCGACCCTCACCCCAGCCCCTCTCCCAATGGGAGAGGGAGGCGCAGAACAAGCAACAAGACGGGCGACCCTCACCCCTCCCTCTCCCAAAGGGAGAGGGAGAGACGGGATGTCAGTATCGAGGAGGGTACGACTTCTCCGGGTTGGTCAAGCGGGCGCGGGAGTTGCGGAAGAAGCAGACACCGGCTGAGGAGGTGATGTGGCAGATGCTCCGTGACCGCCGCTTCCTCGGACTGAAGTTCAGGCGCCAGCATCAGATTGGCGACTACATAGCCGACTACTACTGCGACGAGAAGAAGCTGGTTGTGGAACTCGACGGCCCTATTCACGGGTCTACCGAGCGCAAGAATCACGATGCAAAGCGCGATGCCTGGCTCAAGACATATGGACTGACCGTCGTGCGAATTACCAATGACGCTGTTCTAACCGACACGGAAGAGACCCTTGACCGGATAGCGCAGGCAGCAGTTCCCTCTACCTCTGGGAGAGGGATACAGGGTGAGGGATACCGAGACCGTCGCGGCGAGGTATTGTTTGTGGATGCCCGAGAGCTCGGTTCGATGGTGGACCGGACACACCGGGAACTGACCGATTCCGATATTGCGCGCATCGCGAGGACCTATCATCTGTGGAAATGCGCGCAACCCTCACCCCCAACCCCTCTCCCAAGGGGAGAGGGGGGCAAGGGTAAGGGTCGCGCAGCGTTAGGTGATGGTTCCTCTCCCTCTGGGAGAGGCGAAGGTGAGGGTGATGTCTATCAAGACATCTTAGGTTTCTGCAAGTCAGCGACACTCGACGAAATCCGCGCTCACAACCACATCTTGACCCCGGGCCGGTACGTCGGGGCCAAGCCGCAGGAAGAAGACCCGGAGCCGTTCCCGGACAAGATGGCCCGGCTCACGAAACAGCTCGAACAGCAGTTCGCCGAATCGGCGCGACTGGAAAAGGGAATCAGGAAGAACCTGAAGGGGCTGGGATATGGCGGGTAACTTGAAACCGCAGAATACGACTGCAAGTCTGGTCCCGGTTCGACGCATCGAGCAGGCAATCCTGCTGATTCGTGGACACAGGGTGATGCTCGACTCTGACCTCGCGACGCTATATGGCGTGCAGACCGGAGCGCTGGTTCGAGCTGTGAAGCGCAATACCCAGCGATTTCCCGAGGACTTCATGTTCCAGCTCACCCCGGGCGAGTTCCGCGACTTGAAATGCCAAACTGGCATCTCAAGTTCCTGGGGCGGCCGCCGCAGACCGCCCTATGCCTTCACCGAGCAGGGCGTAGCGATGCTCTCCAGCGTCCTGCGCAGTGAGCGAGCGGTGCAGGTCAACGTCGAGATAATGCGGGCGTTCGTACGTCTGCGTCGAATACTGGCCGAGAACGCCGGCCTTGCCCGCAGGCTGGACGAACTGGAGAAGAGGTACGACGTCCAGTTCAGGGTTGTGTTCGACGCCATCCGCAAACTGATGCAACCGCCCGCGCCGAAGAAGAAGCCGATAGGATTCAGGCGGGATTGACGATGCCGAGCGAGTGGAGGGAGCTGGCAGTCGAGGACGTCGCTGCAGTAGTCGGCGGTGGAACCCCGTCCACGAAGCGAGCCGACTACTTCGACGGCGACATCCCATGGCTCACCCCCCGGATCTCTCCGGGTATGGCTCACGCTACATTGGACGTGGAGAACGCACTATCAGTGATGCTGGACTTGTATCAAGCAGTGCGCGACTACTGCCGAAGAACGCGGTTCTACTCACGACAAGAGCACCCGTGGGGTACTTGGCCATCGCTGGCAATCCCTTGGCCACTAATCAGGGATTCCGAAGTCTGATTGTCAACGAAGACCATTGTGCGGAGTTCGTTTACTCCGCACAATGGTCTTCGTTGACAATCAGAC
>DSBX01000047.1 GCA_011049385.1 Caldifarciminota bacterium
ACGAAGTGCTCACCGGCGATGGCGGCGTCCACGAACTGGAGCGGGATGCGCTGGACCGCCCCGCCGAGGCGGTTGATGAACAGGTTCTCCTTGATGAACAGCGCGACCAGTACCGGCGCGTCGGCCAGCGGCCGCGACACCCGGTAGAGGCCGCCGAACACGCGCTCGGCCAGGGCCCGCTTCCGCTCCGGGTCGTCGAAGACGATGAAGCGCCAGGGCTGTCCGTTCTCGGCCGAGGGCGCGAGCCGCGCGGCTTCGAGGCAGTACTCGAGCTTCGTCCGCTCGACCGGCCGTTCGTGGTAGCGGCGCACTGAGCGGCGGGCGCGGCAGAGCTTGAGGAAGCCGTCCGGCATCAGGGGACCAGTCCGGGGAGGATGTCGCTGGCGCGTCCGGTCAGGCAGGCGTCTGCAATCGCGTCGAGCGCGGTCGGGCGCGGGTTGATGGTGACGACCAGCGCGCCCAACTCGCGGGCCTCGTGGGCCCATTGCAGGACCGGGCCGAAGGAGGCTTCGGTGCCGATGACGAGCAGGACGTTGGAGCGGGCTTCGACCAGGTGATTGTGCACCGCGGCGAGGGCCGGGGCGGGGAGTCGTTCGCCGAACCAGACGACGTCGGGCCGTAGTTCTCTGCCGCAGGGACAGGTCGGGGGCAGGTACACGAGCGGGACCTCGCGGTTCTCGTCGGTGAACCCGTCGCGCTCACAGCGCACCCGCCAGACGGAGCCGTGGAGGTGAACCACCTGCTTGGACCCGGCGCGTTCGTGGAGGTCGTCCACGTTCCAGGTGACGATGAAGACGTCCCGGCCTTCGGTCTCAAGCCGGGCGAGCGCGAGATGGGCCGGGTTGGGCTCGGCCCGGGCAATCTCCGCCCGGCGGGCGTCGTACCACCGCCAGACCCGGTCCGGGTCGGCGCGGAACGCTTCCGGTGTCGCGCAGTCCAGCGGGTTGACCTTTCGCCGGGCGCCGTCGTCGCCCGGGAACGGCGGGAGGCCGGATTCGGCCGAGATGCCGGCGCCGGTGATTGCCATTATGCTCTGCGAGCGGGCGATGCGTCGGCGCACCCGGGCGATGAGGGTTGCGTTCGTTTGAGCGGTGGTCGGCCGGGCGGCTCGGGTCACGAAGCCCGCCTCAGGAACCGGATGCGCTCGCGTACCAGCGCCTGCACCGCGTCCCGGCCCGGGCCGAGGTAGCGGCGCGGGTCGAACTCGCCGGGTCGGCCGACTATCGTCGAGCGCACCGCGGCGAGGAAGGTCAGCCTGAGGTCTGTGTCGGTGTTGACCTTGGCGACGCCCGCCCGGACGGCGGCGCGGAGCTGGTCCGCAGGCACGCCCTTCGCGCCGGGCAGTTCCACGCCCGCGGCCCGGCAGGCTTTCAGCACCTCGGTCGGTACGCTCGACGCGCCGTGGAGCACGAGCGGCAGTCCCCGGGTCGCCTCGCGGACCTGTTCGAGCCGGGCGAGGTCGAGCCGCGGATCGCCTTTGAACTTGAACGCGCCGTGAGCGGTACCGACCGCGGGCGCGAGCGAGTCCACCCCGGTGCGGCGGACGAACTCGCCCGCCTCGGCCGGGTCCACCAGCACCGCGTCGCGCTCCTCGACCCGGACCGAGTCCTCGATGCCGACCAGCCGGCCCAGTTCGGCCTCGACCGAGACGCCGCGGGGCCGGGCGAGCCGGACGACCGCCGCGGTCTTCTCGACGTTCTCGGTAAATGGCAGGTCCGAGGCGTCAATCATCACCGAAGTGTACCCCGCCGCGATACAGGCACGGATGAGGTCCATATTCTGGCCGTGGTCGAGGTGCAGGCAGAGCGGTACCGGACAGCGTGCGGCCGCGGCCCGGGCCAGGGCGACGATGTTGTCCAGCCCGGCGTATTTCACCGCGCCCTCGCTGGTGGCAAGGATGACCGGCGTGTCGGTATCGCCGGCCGCCTCGACGATTGCCTGCAGGAACTCCAGGTTCGAGAAATTGAAAGCGCCGAGCGCGTAGCCGCCGGAGACCGCCGCGTCGAGCAGTTCCCGGGCCGGGGCGAGCTTCAAGCGGTCACCTCCTCAAGGGTGATGTCGGGCAGGAGCCGGGCGATGTCTTCGCGACAGCAGATGCCGGTACCCGGGGTCAGCGTGGCCGCGGTACCGGCCGCGACCGCCCGGCGCAGGCAGTCGGCCGGGCTCTCGTCGCGTGCGAGACCGGCGATGAAACCGGCGACCGCGCAGTCGCCCGCCCCGACGGTGCTCTTGACTTCGACCTGCGGCGGCCGGGCGAGCAGGCCGCGTCCGGATTGGACGAGCAGGATGCCGTCCGCGCCGAGTGAGACGAGGATGGTCGCGACCTCCTCCTGGATGGTCCGGCAGAAGCGCAGAATGCCCGGCGGCCCGGCCGGTTCGGTGCCGGCCAGCTCGGCCAGTTCGGAGCGGTTGGGCTTGATGACGTCGGGCCGGGCGCGGATGCCGGTGCGCAACGCCTCGCCCGAGGCGTCGAGAACGGTGGTGAGACCTTTGTCCCGGCCGATGGAGAGGATGCGGCCGTAGACGGCCGGGGTCAGGCCGGGCGGCAGGGAGCCGGAGACGACAAGAAACCCGCTGCCGTTGACGCCCTCAAGATGGTCCATGAAGTTCATCAATTCGACCGGCTGGACCTCCGGCCCCCGGGCGAGGAGGGCGGTCTCCAGGCCCTCATCGCCGTGGATGACGATGTTCGTGCGAATCTCGCCCGAGATGCGGGTGAAGTCGCAGGCGACGCCCTCGTTGAGCAGGCGGCCCTCGAATTCCTTGCCGTCGAAGCCGCCGACCAGCCCGAGCGCGACGGTGGGGACGTCCATCTCGACGAGCGCGCGCGAGACGTCAACGCCCTTGCCGCCCGCATAGCGGGCCTCTCGGCGGATCCGGCTGGATTCGCCCAGCGCCAGGGTGTCCACAAACAGCGTCCGGTCCAGCGCCGGGTTGAGGGTGACGGTGTAGACCATTGCTTACTGATTGTAGGAACCGGTGCCGACCAAGTCAAACGCCGCTTGACAGGACGACGTGGCCCGCTATAGTTAGCTATGCCTAACAAGAGAACGGTCAGTACGGCCCCGGGTCCTGCGGGCCGAACAGGAAGAAAGGCCCGGGCCTGCGCCTGCGGCCCGGTTGCCGACCTCGGTGCCAGCGCCGAGGACTACCTCGAAGCGGTCTACCTGGTCGGGAGCGCGGGTCGGCCGGTGCGGGTGACGGTACTGGCCGGGCGGCTGGGCGTCAGCAAGCCGTCGGTGGTGACCGCGCTCGCCGCCCTCGAAGAGCGCGGCTACGTCCGCCACGAGCATTACGGCGCGGTCGAACTGACCCGGCGCGGGGTCAGCGCCGCGGAGAAGGTCTATTGCTGGCACCGGGTGCTCGAGCGGTTCCTGCGCGAGATGCTGGGCGTGTCGGAGAAGGTCGCCGCGACCGACGCCTGCGCCGTCGAGCACGTCCTGAGCGCGGAGACGATGCGCCGGTTGGAGGAGTTTGTCGAAGCCGCTGCCGGGCGGGCGGCGGGGGCGAAGCGGAAGCGGGCCGGCACGAAGAAAGCGGCGAAGCCCGCGAAAGGCGGGGCAGATGCACGGTGACGTCCTGCTCGCGCTGGCAATCTCGGCCGGGGCGGCGCTGGCGACCACGGTCGGCAGTTTCATCGCGATGATGTTCCGCCGGCCGGGGCCGAAAGTGATGGCTTTCATGCTCGGGTTCGCGGCCGGAGTGATGATGTTCGTCAGCTTCGGCGAACTGCTCCGCGAATCGGTCGGTTTCCTCGGCTTCGCGCCCGCGGTGCTGGCGTTCTTCGGCGGCATCGTGCTGATGTTCGTTGTGGACCTGGTCGTGCCGCACCTGTTCATCAGCGAGCACGGGCTGGTCAACCATTGCACCGAGCACGTCGCGGCACCGGCGGTTCTCGAAGCCGGTGGCGCCGGGCACGGCGGGCGGGGTCGCGGCCACGGACGCCGGCATCGAGGCGGCGGTACAGGGGTCATACCGCCCGAACGGCTGATGCGCACCGGCATCCTGATTGCCGTCGGCATCGGGCTTCACAACCTGCCCGAAGGGATGGCGACCTTCGCCGCGGCCATCAAGGACCCCGGCCTGGGCCTGGCGATTGCACTTGCGATTGCGTTGCACAACATTCCGGAAGGCATCGCGGTGGCGGCGCCGGTCTACTGCGCGACCGGTTCCCGGCGCAAGGCTTTCCTCTGGTCCTTTCTGTCCGGGGTCGCGGAGCTGGTCGGGGCCGGGCTTGCGGCGCTGGTGCTTCTGCCTCTCCTGACTGAGACCCTGCTTTCGTACGTGCTGGCGGTGGTCGCCGGGCTGATGGTGTTCATCTCATTCGACGAACTGATACCCGGCTCCTACGCCTACGGCCGCGAGCACCTGAGCGTGCTCGGTATCGTTTCCGGGATGGCGGTGATGGCGTTGAGCCTGTGGTTGCTCGCCTGAGCTGACGGCCGATGGACGCCGGAGGAGAGGAAGTGGTCAAGTGGTCAAGTGAAGGAACCCGGGCAGGAAGTAACCGCCGATGCACGC
>DSBX01000080.1 GCA_011049385.1 Caldifarciminota bacterium
AGAACGGCGACCGGCAGATGACCTGGCTCGCGCCGCTGATGGTCGCCGGCAACGTCGGCGCGGTCTATGGCGCGGAACGGCTCATCGCCGGCTCGCCGCTCAGTTCCGGCGAGGGCTACATCACCCTCGGCTGTGCGGTCGCCGGCGCCACACTCGGCGCCGGCATCGGCTGGCTGTTCACCGATGAGGAGTCCTACTCGGCGGCCCGGCCGGTGCTGGCCGGGTACACGCTCGGTGCGCTCGGCGGCCTCGCGCTCGGCCTGCGCCTCACCCGGGGCTGGCCGACCGCGCACTCCGCCGTCCCGGCCGGGAACGACCGCTGGTCCCGGGTGCACCTCAACGCGGGCGCGCTCGCCGGCGCACTGGTGGACTTCGCGGCCCGACGCGAGTTCTCGGCCCCGAGCCTGGTCACGGTCGAGTTCTAGCCGGAAGCCGGTTGCCCGCGGCCGCACCCGGGGTATAATGCCGCATGGCAACCAGCAAACTCAGAACCAACGCCGACCGGGTCGTGACGCTTTCGGTGCAGGGCAAGGTCAGCTACCCGTCGGGCCGGCGCTTTCACTCGGTTGACGCCGAGGGCCGGCCCTTCCTCCTTCCCTCCATCGGCGGCATCACCTACAACGTCAAGGTCGGAGACCCGGCCTTCGGCTGGGCCGGCGACCACATCGAGCCCGGCGTCTCCGCCATCGCCGACTGGGAGAAGCGGATGGACCATCCCAACACCTCGTTCCACTTCTACTCCTGCGTCGGCAACGAGGCCCGGGTCGTCACCGGCGACGCCAAGGGCGCGAAGGGCGTCGTCACCGGCCACCACGGCGGGGCCGAGCACGTCATCATTGACTTTGCCGATGACGTCCTCGACAAGCTCCAACTCGAGGACAAGTTCCTCGTCCGCGGCCGGGGCCAGGGCCTGGAACTGCTCGACTACCCGGACATCCGGCTCACCAACCTCGACCCGGACCTGTTCCAGCGGCTGAAACTGCGCCCGCTGGCAAAGGGCCGGCTCGAAGTCCCGGTCGCGGCGGTAGTGCCCGGCTACCTGATGGGCTCGGGCGTCGGCTCGCGCTCGATGGGCACCGGTGACTACGACGTGATGACCACCGACCGCGCGGAAATCGCCGGGCTCGGGCTGGACAAACTGCGCTTCGGCGACTTCGTCGCCATCAGCGACCACGACAACATCTACGGCCGCTCCTGGCGCAAGGGTGCGGTCACCGTCGGTGTCATCATCCACTCCGACTGTGTCGTCGCCGGCCACGGCCCGGGCGTGACCACGCTCCTGTCGAGCGCGACGCCCCTGCTCGTGCCGAAACTCGACCCCCGCGCCAACCTCGCCGAGATGCTCAAGCTCGGCCGCTACCGGCCCGGCCGCAAGGCCACGCGCCGCGGGCGCTGATTCGATCCGTACAAACGCTGCGGGGCAGGCCGACGCCTGCCCCGCGAATCCTTCGTTCGGTAACGGTCAGTCCAGGACCACCGCCCGCCCGGTCACGGCCTGCCCGCCGACCTTGAGACGATACAGGTACGTCCCGGCCGGGACCCGACGGCCGTCGTCGCCGCGGCCGTCCCAGACGGCGTGATGCTCGCCCGACCCGTAGAAACCGTCCACGACCGTCCGCACCCGGTTGCCGGCCGCGTCGTACACCGCCAGGCTGACGTGCCCGGCCTGCGCGACCTCGTAGCTGAACCGGCCGGTACTGCGCAACGGGTTCGGGGACAGCCGGTGGCGCAGACCGGCGGACGACCCGGGCGGACCGATTATCTCCTCGACCCCGGTCCCGGCCCGCTCGACCACCGCCCGGATGTTGACGTTGCGGTCGGTCCAGAACGGCGGGTCGGTGAGCTGGTACCAGTCCGGCCCGATTTCGGGCAGGGTGATGTAGCCGCCGCGATAAGCGACAATCGGCCCGAGGTCGAGCGTCAGCGGGTGTTGACCGGACGGGTGGCGCCGGATGATGACACAGGCCCAGAAATCCTCATCGGGCGCGATTGCCGGCGGATTGGGCATGTTCGCCCGCCGCCAGACCCCGCCGCCGAGGCCGGTGGCGCGGGTCGTGTCCAGCATCGGACCCGGCTCCATCTGCGTCCCGTGGCCGGCGACGTAGACGAAGACCGCATCGGCGTTGCCGGTCAGGTAGTAGAGAATCGCCTTGACGATGAGCGGGTCGGGTTCGGTGTAGCGCTGGGCACAGCCGTAGCTGTAGGTGCCGTTGATGTTGAACCCCCGGTCCGGCTCTCCGTCCCAGTGCAGGGTTTCGTCGCCATCAACCCAGTCCGACGGCGCCGGCAGAACCACCGCGCTCTCCAGAGTCGGGCCGAGTTCGAGGGTATGCGGCATCCCGAAGCAGACCGCCGCGATGCCGACCAGCAACAAGGACAAGATGCTCTTCATGATTGCCTCCGTGGTTCCAGGGGAACCGTCAGCGCTCGTTGACCGCCTGCGGATTGACCCGGACCGGCACTGGGGCCCGAAGTCTCCGTTGCTACAATCTAGCGTCCGGCGGACGCTTGTCAACCGCCCGGCCCGGGCCCTGCTCGTGGTTGACTAAACCCCGAGCATCAGCTTGACGGTCGTGAAGTAGATAACCAGCCCGGTGATGTCCACCACCGTCGTCAGCGCCGGGCTCGCGACCACCGCCGGGTCGAGCCGGAGCCGGGCCGCGGCCATCGGCAGGGTCGCGCCGATGAGCGTCGCGGTCACCACCTGCAGGGTCAACGCCACCGCGATGGCGAAACCGACCATCGCCAGCGAGACACCGGAAGGCAGGACCGCCCCGCCGCCGAACAGCGCCACCCGGCCGAACGCCACCAGCCCCAGCATCAGCCCGAGCATCAACGCCACCTGCAGTTCCTTGCCCAGCACCCGGAGAATATCGCCCGGCCTCATCTCCCGGAGCGCCAGCGCCCGGACGACCAGCGTCGCCGCCTGACTGCCGGTGTTGCCGCCCGTGTCCACCAGCATCGGCATGAACGCGGCCAGAATGACCAGTTGCTGGAGCACCGACTCGAAACCCTGAACGATGAACCCGGACACCAGCCCGAGCGCGGCCAGCACCAGCACCCAGACCACCCGGCGCCGGAAGTGCCCCCAGGCCGAAGTCTTGATATAGTCCGCCGCCTCGTGGGTGCCGCCGATGGCCATCAACTTCTCGATGTCCTCGGTCTGCTCCTGGACGATGACGTCGAGCGCGTCGTCGTGGGTGATGATGCCGACCAGCGCGTCGTTCTCGTCCACCACCGGCAGGGCGAGCAGGTCGTACTTGCGGATCCGGCCCGCCGCCTCTTCCTGGTCGTCGCTGACCCGAACCGATATCACGTCCGGGTGCATGATGTCCCGGACCACCGCGTCGGGCCGGGCCAGGATCAGGTCCTTGAGCGAGACGTGCCCGAGCAGTCTCCGACTCTCGTCCAGCACGTAGGAATAGTAGATCGTCTCCTTATCCGGTGCCTCCTGCCTCAGCCGCTCGATCGCCTGCCCGACCGTCTGGCCGGGCGCGAGCGTCGCGTAGTCCGAGGTCATGATGGCGCCCGCGGTGCGCTCCTCGTAAGACGCCAGCCGCCGGACGTCCTCGCGCTCGGCCTGGGCCAGCGCGGGCAGGATTGCCTCCTGCCGCTCTTCGGGCAGACGCTTGAACAGGTCGGCGCGGTCGTCGGGCGGCATATCGGCAAAGAGCCGGGCCATATCGTCGCGCCGGAGCAGGCCGAGCATCTCGACCTGGCTCTCCTCCTCGAGGTTGGTGAACACCTCGACCTGCGTCTCGGGTGAGGCGTGGCGCAGAACGTCCCAGACTTCGGCAGGCTCCAGCGCCGAAAGCATCTCGGCGACGACTACCGGGTGGCTGGTTTCGCAGAACTCGCGCAGGGCTTCGACCTGGCCGGTCTCGACCATCTCGCGCAGTTCCGGAACGAGCAGGGGATTCTTCATTCTTCACCTCCGTCGCACAGCCTGCCGGCCGCGGCCGGAGGTGAACTCCCGGCTCAGTCGCGCGGTGCGCGCCGGCCGGTCACGACCGGCCGCCGTTGCGGCGGCTGCGGGTGCGGTTCGTCGGGCTGGTCGCTCAGCGACTCCCGACCGGAGTGACGGCTCGAATCGGCGCCGTCAGATTCGCACATGACGATTCCTTTCGTTTGGCTCAGCGGTCCTGGTCCGGCCTCAGCGGCCGGCGAATAGTTGTCTATGTTACTCCCCGATTCCGGGTGGTCAATGGCATACTGCTCCCTCCTCGACCACCTGCCTCTTCGTACAACCGCGCCACCAGGGCCGCGACCTGTCGCAGAACCGGAAGCGGCACGATGTCCCCGGCCTGCTCCCGCTGGCTCAGGCCGGCCCTTTCGCCTGATTCGCACGACTGCGACCTCACCGGGCCCGAAGACGAAACCGGTCGGCGCAGGTCGGATTCCCACGAGGCAATAATCCCTTAAGGGATTCAGGACACAATTCGTCGTCGCATCCTAAGTTGCTGGTAGTATTGATGCTTAAGCCATATCCGAATTTCCCCCCTCCCCCATCCCCCCAGTAAC
>DSBX01000076.1 GCA_011049385.1 Caldifarciminota bacterium
AACGTCGCGGTCGGGCTGGCGCTCAAGGGTCGCAGGGTCGGGATGCTGGACGTGGACATCCACGGCCCGAACGTGGCGAAGATGCTCGGGGCCGAGGGCGAGTTCCTGGGGAACATCGGCCTGTTGCACCTGGAGCGGAACGAGGACGAGGCGGCGCTGGCGAGCCTGCTCGGTGCGCTGGCGCTGTTCGGGGAGATGCGCGATACCGGCCGGGCGGTGAACACTATCCGGGGATTGAAGCTGGTTCGCGACCGGCTGGGCGCGGAGGCGTTCGCAACCGCGTGCGGCCGGTTCCGGCTCGCACCGGGCGAGCGGGAGCGGCTGGCCGGCCTGCTGGACAGGGTCGGCGGCGAGGCCGGGCCCTCGCCTAGTGCTTGAGCTGGGCCAGCGCCTTGTCGTAGAACTCTTCGGGCGAACTCCAGATGAGCCTGGCTTTGACGTCGGCCAGGAGCTTCTTCGCGCGCTCGAGCACCGGCGCGGGCGCGACGACGAGCACCGGGATTCGATGAACCTTGCAGGCGTGGAGGAATTCGCTGGGCTTCTGCTCCAGCGCGGCCGGGGCGACGAGCTTGTGCAGGGGCGCGACGACGAGCTTGAGGTTGTCGCGCGGGGATAGCAGTCCGACGTACTTGCCGTGATTGTCCCAGCCGTTGGAGAGCGGCAGAGTACTGATACCGAGAGCCGTGCAGTGGCTCAGGAACATCGGGTCGGTGCCTTAGAGGTATCCGATGGTGGCTTTCTTCATAGTGTCCTCCTGTCTGTTGGATGCCGGCCGGGCCGGGGTCGTTTCACAATCCGGGGAATCCTCATTCTTTGAGCCCGCTTCGGGCCTGGGACTGGATTATCTGGCGCTGGGCGAAGAAGAAGAGCACGATGAGCGGGATTATCGCCATCGTCGTCGCGGCCATCAGCAGGGTGTAGTTGGTGCTCTGCTCGCGGGAGAAGTAGGCCAGCCCGACCTGCAGGGGCCGGATGCTGTCCGAGTTGGTGACGATGAGCGGCCAGAAGAAGCTGTTCCAACTGCCGATGACGTTGAAGACGGTGATGGTGACTATCGGCGGTTTGGAGAGCGGCAGGACGATGCGGAAGAGCGTGCCGAGCCGGGAACAGCCGTCCATCCGGGCCGCGTCGAAGAGGTCTTCGGGGAGCTGTTTGAAGTGCTGGCGGAGCAGGAAGATGCCGAAGATGTTGACCGTCCAGGGCACGATCATCGCCGCGTAGGTGTCAATCCAGCCGAGCTGGAAGAGAATCATGTAGCTGGGCACGAGGTAGACCGGCAGGGGTATCATCATCAGCGCCAGGAAGAGCATGAAGGTCGCCTCGCGGCCCGGGAACCGGAAGCGGGCAAAGGCGTAGGCGGCGAGGATGCCGGTGAGGAGCACGCCCATCAGGCTGGCGAAGGTGATGAAGAGCGTGTTGCCCATGTAGCGCAGGAGCGGAATCTGGCGGAAGACCTCGGCGTAGTTGGCCCACTGGAACACGGTCGGCACCCAGGTCGGCGGGAAGCGCAGGGCTTCGAGCGGCGTCTTGAGCGAGGTCGAGACCATCCAGAAGAAGGGCAGGACCATCCCGACCCCGCCGAGGATGAGGAGGAAGTGGACCGGCAGGTTGCGCGCGCGGAGCCTAGCCATAGTGCACCCGCCGTTCGAGGACGAAGCGCTGGAAGAGTGTGAGCGCGAGGATGATGAGGAAGGCGAAGAAGGCGATCGAAGCGCCGTAGCCGAGCCGCCAGAGTTCGAAGCTCTGTTCGTAGAAGTAGTACATCACGACCTTGGTCGTCGAGAGCGGGCCGCCGGCGGGCGGCCCGGTCATTATCCAGACCTGGGCGAAGGTCTCGAAGGCGACGATACTGCTCATTATCAGGATGTAGTAGGTGGTGGGCGATATCAGCGGCCAGGTGATACTGCGGAAGGTGCGCCACCGGCCGGCGCCGTCAATGCGGGCCGCTTCGTAGTAGGTCTTCGGGATGTTCTGGAGCCCGGCGAGGAAGATGACGATGTTGTAGCCGAGGCCCTTCCAGATGCCCATCAGGATCAGCGAGCACATCGCGATGGACGGGCCGCGCAGGAGCTCGGGGAGGCGGTTGCCGGTGTCGCCGAGGATGAGCTGGAAGAGGCCGCGCGGGTCCTGGAGCCAGCGCAGGCCGTCGGCGCCGACCCAGGAGAGGATGTAGTTGAGCAGGCCGCGGTCGGGATGAAGAATCCAGCGCCAGACGATGGAGACCGCGACGATGGAGGTCACGACCGGCAGGTAGTAGATGGTGCGGTAGGCGCCGAGTCCTCGGACGCGCTGGTTGAGCAGAATCGCGATGCCGAGCGAGAACGCGACCAGCGCCGGCACGGTGAAGACCATGTACCAGCCGGTGTTGAGCAGTGATCTCCAGAAGACCGCGTCGGTCAGTACCGCGAGGTAATTGGCGAAGCCGACGAACCCGCGCGGGCCGGCCATCCCCCAGTCGTAGAGGCTGACCCGGACCGAGAGGATAATCGGGATGATACGGAACGAAGCGAGCACCGCCAGCGCCGGCAGGAGGTAGGCGTAGCCGGCGAGCGTCTCGCGCAGGCGCTTCTTGAAAGTGCGGCTGAACATACCGTCAGGCTGAGTGTAGCGAGCCGCGGCGGCCAGTCAATCGCGCTTGCGCGCGGCGCCGGGCGTCCTACAATGACGGAATGAGATGCGGCATCGCCGACCCGCCCGGACGCCGGGGAATGCGCACTTGAAGAGCCGGGGCGGCCGGGGGATACCGGAGGAGTTCATCGCCCGGTGCGCCCGCATCGTGCCCGACCTCGATGAGTTCCTCGCCGCGATGACGCGGCCGGTGCCGACGACGGTCCGTGTCAACACGCTCAAGGCGGTTCGCGATGAAGCGCTGGCGCGGCTGGCCGACCTCGCGCTCGAACCCCTGCCCTGGTCGAACCTGGCTTTCCGGCTCGGAGACGGCGCGGCGATAGGCCGGCGGCTGGAGCATTTCGTCGGTCTGGTCTACGTGCAGGACGCGGCTTCGATGGTCCCGCCGCTCCTGCTCGGGCCCGAGCCGGGGGAGACGGTGCTCGATATCGCCGCGGCGCCGGGCTCGAAGACGACCCAGATGGCGGCGATGATGCGGAACCGGGGACTGCTGATCGCCAACGACTTCTCGCGCGGCCGGGTGCGCGGGCTCATCGGCAACGTGGACCGGGCCGGGTGTCTGAACGTCTGCGTCTGCCGGATGGACGGCATCAAGCTCGCCCGCGACGTCGAGGGCGCCTGCGACCGGGTGCTGGTTGACGCGCCCTGCACCTGCGAGGGGATAATGCGCCGCACCGCTTCGGTGCTCGACCGCTGGTCGCTCGATTCGATTGCGAAGTTCTCACGCCTGCAGAAGGGGCTCATCGTCGCCGGCTACCGGGCGCTCCGGCCGGGCGGGATGATGGTCTATTCGACCTGCACCGTCGCGCCCGAAGAGAACGAGGTCGTGGTCGCCTACCTGCTGGAGCGGTTCCCGGAGGCAGAGGTCCTGCCGGCCGCGCTTCCCGGATTCGTGATGCGGCCGGGTCTCGCGGTCTGGGCCGGCGCGGCATTGCCGGCCGCGCTCGTCAACAGCCGGCGCATCCTGCCCCAGGACAACGATACCGAGGCGTTCTTCGTGGCGCTGGTGAGGAAGCCGGCAGACGGAGGTGGTCAGGTGAGGAGCCTGCCGGTGTCCGGTCCTTCCGTGCCGGGGGCGGTGTCGGCGGTGCGGACGGTCTCATCCCTCGCCCGGCGTTTCGGCATCCCGGAACCGGTGCTCGCGGACCTGGAAGCGGTGCTCGCGCCCAACCAGGGCACCGTCTTCCTGGCCACGCCCGAGGTGATGCGGTTCGACGCGGTGCGGCCGATGCGGCGGGGCATCCGGCTCTGCCGGGTCTTCCCGCACTCGGTGAAGCCGACCACCCACGCGATGCAGTTGCTCGGCCGGTACGCGACGCGGAACCGGATCGAGGTCAGCCGGGACGAAGCGGTCATGCTCATCGCCGGGGGGCAGGTCAGAATCGAGTCCGACTGCGAGGACGGGTTCGCGCTCATCAACTGTGACGGCTTCACGGTCGGGGTCGGGCTGTACCATCGGCCGGTGCTCAAGAGCCAGATTCCCCGTTTCCGCCCGGTGGACGGCTAGCGCGGGTCGGGCGGACACCCGTTCCGGGTTGACAGTGCGCGGCGGTCGTGTAGAAATGTAGGCGATGTTAGGTGCGCTGGTGCGGTCCATGCGGCCGAGGCAGTGGATAAAGAACCTGTTGGTGCTGGCCGCGCTGGTGTTCTCGAAGAACCTGCTCAAGGGGCCGGAAGTCCTGCGCTCGCTTCTGGCTTTCGCCATCTTCTGCCTGCTGTCCGGCGCGGTCTACATCATCAACGACCTTGTTGACCGCGAGGCGGACCGTCTTCACCCGAAGAAGCGGCTCCGGCCGATTGCGGCCGGGCAGGTTCAGCCCGGGACGGCACTGACGTGGGCGCTGGCATCGGCGCTCCTCGCGCTGGGCGGCAGTCTGCTGCTCGAC
>DSBX01000174.1 GCA_011049385.1 Caldifarciminota bacterium
CTGCGTTGTTTCATTCTCCGTGTCGCCTGACCGGTCAGGCGACACGGAGAATGAAACAACGCAGGTACTCGGATTCCGGCATACTCAGCAGGACCGGGTGGTCCGGGCCCTGGCTGGTACGTTCAAGAATCGTGAACTCACGCCCGGCGTCCCGGGCGGCACCGACCAGCATGTCGAGGAAGTCCTGCCAGAACAGGTGGTGAGAGCAGGAACTGGTGACGAGGATACCGCCCGGCGGCAGTAGCCGCATCGCCAGGGTATTGATGGTTCGGTAGCCGCGCAACCCGCCCTCCCGCTCGCGCTTGGCCTTGATGAACGCAGGCGGGTCGAGACAGACCATATCGAAGCCACCCCGGTCCCGAGCCAGGCCGGTCAGGTATCGAAACGCCTCCTCGAGCCGAAACTCGCAGCACTCTGCAACACCGTTGTGCGCGGCATTGGCCGCCCCCAGCCCGGTCGCGGTTACCGAGCTGTCCACCGCGACCACCGTCTCCGCTCCGCCCAGGGCCGCGTTGACCGCGAAGCCACCCGAGTAGCTGAAGACGTCGAGAAAACGCCGGCCCCGGGCGAACTCGCGCACCCGCCTGCGCGTCACACGCTGGTCGAAGTACCAGCCGGTCTTCTGCCCGAGAGCGATGTCAACCTGGAACCGTGCCCCGGCCTCGGCAATCGGCACTTGCCGTCCCGGGACGCCGTGGAGCGGCCCTTCGCGACGGGGTAGCCCCTCCGGGTCGCGCAGGCGGAAATCATTCTTCTCATACACCGATTCGACCTCGAAGCTGTCGAGCAGGGCGCGCGTGACGAGTTCGAGCCGACGCTCAACCGCCAGCGCGTGGCTCTGGACAACGAAATGCCGACCGTACTTGTCCACCACCAGCCCGGGCAGGCCGTCGCCCTCACCATAGCAGAGCCGGTAATCCTCCTCGCCGGAAAGCACCTCACCCCGGTACTCGCGCGCGGCCCGAAGCCGTTCCTTGATGAAGTCGAGGTCGAACTCGCGCTCGCGATCCGAGTAGAGCCGCACCGCGATCAACGAGTGGGGATTGTACATCCCGGAACCGAGAAACTCCCGGCGGTCGAAGACACGGACGGTATCGCCGGGCTCGGGCCGGCCCTCGACCGAAACGACCTCGTTTGAAAACACCCAGGGATGCAGGCCGCGGTGCTTCCTGCGACGACAGTGAACCGCACCGGTCACGCTACGCCCCGGCACTTGCGACCGGCCGGCTGTCCCGGATCAGCGCCTCTCCCCGGTCACCGACGGTATAGAGCAGGCGGACGTTCGCCATGTCCGGTATCAGGCCGGCGCGTTCCGGATACAGGGGCAGGCCGGGTCGGGTCTCCGCGCTCCAGTAGCGTCCCCCGTCCACCAGTCGGGTCGGTTCGGAGATGAAGAGCGGCCGGGGGTTGCCCTCGCCGAAGGGTGCGAGCCGCCGAAGTTCCGGCTCGAACTGTGCCAGTGGAAGGACCGCGTCGGCGAACTCACGGTCGTCAACCGCCACCTCGCGGGCGAAGTTCTCATGCGCGTAGCGCTCGGCGGCGAGAATGAACTCCTCTGCCCGCTCGTCATCAATGGTGAACCCGGCCGCCAGCCGATGCCCGCCGTAGTCCACAAAGCACTCCCGATGCGCGCTCAGCAGGTCAATCAGGCTCATCCCCTCCGCGCCGCGGCACTCGCCGACCCAGGCATCGCCACGCCAGCCCATCACCACCGCGGGCAGACGGTAGCTGTGACGCAGACGGGCCGCGCAGTAACCCAGTGCGCGCAGGGACATTCTCCGATCCTTGATCACGACCAGCCCGTCACCGACCCGGGCGATGGTCTGGGCCAGCTCCCACGCTGCTTCGGCTTCCGCCTGCCAGGCCCGGGCCCGTTCCTCGAGCTCCTCGACCCACTCGGCCGCCGAGGCCGCGTCGGCTTCGAGTAGTCTTCCGACCGCGCTCACCCCGTCCGCAGCCGCAAAGAGCGGCAACAGGCGGGGCAGTGCC
The DNA here is from genome assembly GCA_011049385.1 of Caldifarciminota bacterium. GTDB lineage: Bacteria > Hydrothermota > Tepidihabitantia > Tepidihabitantales > Tepidihabitantaceae > DSBX01. The sequence goes on from DSBX01000174.1 coordinate 1,990, forward strand.
GCCAGCGGCGCGTAGCGGCCGCGGGCCTCGGTGCAGTCCAGTCGTGCGAATACCGCCCGCACCGCAGGTAGCCGGCATTCGTGGAGCCGACCGATACCGCAGGCAACGAGCGTCCGGTTCTCGCCGGTCAGCGGCACCCGGTCCGCGATCGTCCCAAGCACCGCCAGCGCGACCGCGTCCCGCTCCGCGGACCAGAACTCCTCGACGCCGAGGCCCAGCCGACGCCGAGCCAGCCCAAGCGCGAACTTCAGCGCCACGCCGACCCCGGCCAGCCCGCGATAGGGATACCCGGAATCGGACCGCTTCGGGTCCACGCTGGCCAGCGCCGGCGGTAGTCCATCGGGCAGTTCGTGGTGGTCGGTGACGACGACGTCAACGCCGCGTTGGGCGAGCCGGGCGATGTCCTCCCGGTTGGTGATGCCGCAATCAACGGTGATGATGAGCCCGGAACCGTCCAGTATTGCCGCCGCGGTATCGGCATCGAGCCCGTGCTTGTCCCGTCCTCGGGTCGGGATGTGGTAGCTCACCCGACCCTGGAGGTGGCCGATGACCAGCTTCAGCACCGCGACCGCGCTGACGCCGTCAAGGTCATCGTGGCCCCAGACCAGGATTGGCTCCCGGTCGGTGATAGCCCGGAGCGTCCGCTCGACCGCAGGTTCGAAGTCGGGCAGGAGTTCGGACGGATGAAGGTCGGTCAGCTTCGGCTCCAGCCAGCGCGCGGCCGCGTCCGGGTCGCGCGCACCCCGAAGCCAGAGCAGTCGGGCGAAAAGCGGCGTGAGCCTGGTCGCGGCCGTGAGCCCGGCGACCGCGTTCTCGTCAACCGGACGGAGCGGCCACATCCCGGGCCTCAGCGGCCGGCCGCGCGAACGATGCGGCCTTCGACCCGGGCGCTCACCGGGCTGTGGACACGCACCCAGGCCGCCAGCGCGTCCCGCACCGGTATCTCGGTATCCTCTATCTGCTCACCGTCGCGGAACACCCGGAAGCGGCCGTCCTCGCCGCCCAACCAGGAATTGGTCGCGACCCGGTAGCGGCGCTCCGGTTCCAACGGTTCGCCGGCCACCGTCACCGAGCGCGCGCGCCGGCCCTGCCCGCCCGCCGGATCGTACTCGACACGCAAGCCGGACACCTGCCAGATGGACCACGGCCCGCTCAATCCGGCTTCGAGCATCTCGCGCACCTGTCGTCCGGTGTAGGTCCCGACAACGATGGTGTTGCCGTGACCGTCGAGCTCGTGCAGGTCGCGGTAAGTTATCTCGCCCTCGCGCAGGTCGCGGGTGATACCCTCGGCGTTCTGGAAGGCGACATCTGCATTGGCGTAGCCGCGCATCGCGTCGGTGACGAAGTTGCCGGCCGCGGATTCGCGCAGGGGATCACCGCGGACGATATCGGCCGCGGCCCATCCGATGACATCGTCGAAGCCGGCCTCGACAATCAGTCGGAGCGAGTCCAGGTATCGAGCGTAATCCGCGTCGGGTGGAAACTCGTCGTCGAAAAGGTTGACAAGTTCCCATTCATAGCCGATGACCGTGCCCACGGCGGCATCGAACTCGAGGTCAAGCACCCCGACCGCGGTCAGCCGACTCGCGGCCTGGACAACGATGGTGTGATTGCCCGGGGTCACCGTTGCGGAACGGAGCGCGGTGTGGCTTCGACCGCCGATGATGACGTCGAAACCCGGCACCTCCTCGGCCAGCCTCTGCTCGTAGCGGTGGCCGATGTGGGTCAGACCGACGACGATATCGGCCCCGTCCTCACGCAGGCGGGTGACTTCGGCCCGGGCCGCCTCCCGCTCGTTCAGGACGAGGTGGTCGCCCGCGGCGGCATCCGCAATCAGCTCGTTCTGGTAGCTCGAGATGAGGCCGACGATGCCGACGCGGAGCCCGCCGGTCTCGATGACGAGACGCGGCGTGAGAAAGTCCGGGCTTGCCTCCGTCGCCTTGTCGCGGATATTGGCGTTGAGCCGGGGCAGGCCTGCGGCCCGCACCCGCTCGCGGAGCCGGCCGATACCGTCCGCGTAGTCGTGGTTGCCGACGCCGACCGCGTCGTAACCCGCGCGGCGGAACCAGTCCGCGATCGCCGCACCGTTTTCGTGCTCGCCGATGGGCGTGCCCTTGCAACAGTCCCCGGCATCGAGGAGCAGAAAACCCCGACCCGATTCCTCGGCTTCGGCCCGGAGTTCACGTACCAGCCCCAGCGCCGAGGCCGCGCCGCCCAGCGGCGGCGGGAAGTCCCGGTTCATCCACCAGGCGGTTGAAGGCAGAAGCGCACCGTGGATGTCATTGGTGTGGACGATGCGCAGGTGCCGGACCGAAGCCGGCGCGGTCGTCAGCGCAATCAGCAGGGCCAACAGGAAACGCACTCAGAAGCTCCGACTGAGGCCGAACCCGAGCGCGGTGCCGGTCTGGTAGACGCGCTGGTCGGCCGGGTTGAGCCCGGCCGGAAACTCGGACGGCCCGATGATTTCGCGGCCGAAACTGACCCCGGCGTCGAGGCGCACCGGACCGGCGTCCCAGCCCAGGCC
>DSBX01000176.1 GCA_011049385.1 Caldifarciminota bacterium
CTGGTCAATGACGGCCCGGTCACGATAATGCTCGAGGAACCGGCGCCCGCCGGCCGGGCGGCTTGAACGAACAGGAGTGCAGATGATCCAGAGCATGACGGGGGTGGGACGGGCCGAAGGCACCATCGCCCCGTGGAACGCGCAGGTCGTCGTTGACATCCGCTCCGTCAACCACAAGTTCTTCGAGCTCGTGCCCAGGCTGCCGGCGGCGCTCAGCGGCCACGAAGGCGAGATTCGCGAACTGGTCCGCCGCCGGCTCAAGCGCGGCTACATCCAGCTCCAGATTGCGATGGATGAGTCCGCCGACGCCCCGGCGCTGAGGCTTGACCGCCGCATCGTCCGCGACTACCTACGGCTCACCCGCGAACTGGCCCGCGAGTACAAGTTGCCGGGCGAAGTGGACATCAACACTCTCGTTCAGTTCCCGGGCGTCATCGCCGCCGAGAAATCCGAGCGCAACCGCGCCCGGCTCTGGCGGGGTACCCGCAAACTGCTCACCGAGGCGCTCGACCGGCTCGTCAAGATGCGCCGGGCCGAGGGCGCGAACATCATCCGCGACCTGCGCGGCCGCGTCGCCCGAATTCGCAAGGCGGTGGAGACAATTGAGAAGCGGGTCCCGGTCCGGCTCAAGGAGCGCCGCGCGAACCTGCTCCTCCAGCTCCGCGAACTCGGGGTGGACGCCGACCCCAAGCGCATCCTCGAGGAAGTGGCCTTCATCACCGAGAAGGTGGACATCCACGAGGAATGCGTCCGGCTCCGGAGCCACTGCAGCATCTTCCTGAAGGCGCTCACCGGCGCCACGACGTCGGGTAAGAAGCTCGATTTCATCTCCCAGGAAATGCTGCGCGAGACCGACACGCTCGCGGCCAAGGCTCGCGACCTGGTCATCTCCGGCCGGGCCATCGAAATCAAGGGCGAAATCGAGAAGCTCAAGGAACAGGTCCGCAATGTCGAGTAGCCGCCCCGACCACCGGCCGTTCCTGGTCGTGCTCAGCTCGCCTTCGGGCGCGGGCAAGACCAGCATCTGCCGTGAAGTCGTCCGCCTCGACCGGCAGGTCGCCTACTCGGTCTCGGCCACGACCCGGCCGCGCCGGCCGGGTGAAGTCCACGGCCGCAGTTACTGGTTCTACACCGAGCCCCAGTTCCGCGACAGGGTGCGGCGGGGCGGATTCATCGAACACGCCCGGGTCTACGACCACTGGTACGGCACACCCCGGGCCCACGTCGCGGCGCGGTTCCGCGAGGGCCGCGACGTCATCGCCGACCTCGATATCCAGGGCATGTTGTCGGCGAAGAAGGCCCTGCCCGGCACGGTCGGAATCTTCATTACCGTTCCCGACCGGCGCGAACTTGCCCGGCGCCTGCGCAACCGCGGCACCGACTCGACGGAGGTCATCCGCCGGCGCGAAGCCGAGCTCAAGGCCGAGCTTGCCGCGATCCCGCACTTCGACTACATCGTGACCAATGACCGGCTCGAAAGGGCGACGGCCGACGTACTCGCCATCATCCGGGCCGAACGCTGCCGGGTCGGCCGGCGGCGCGCACAAAGGAAAAGACAATGAAGTACACGTCACTGGAAAGAATCTGGGCCAAGTACCCGAACAAGTACAAGGCACTCAACCTCGCCTCGCTCCTCGCCCGCGGCCAGATTGAGAAGCAGGCGGACGGTGAGAAACCACTGCCGGGCAATGTCTTCGAGAACGCGCTCAAGCAGTTGGTCGAAACCGACCTCCGCTACGAGAAGCTGACCACAGCCGAAGTCGAAGCCCTCACCCGCGAAGGCTACGGCGAGTCGCACACCCGTAGTTGGCGCGAGCCCTCGGCCTTCGGCCGCACGTTCTTCTAGCGCGAATGCGCCGAAGCCCGAAGACCGGCGGCACACCGCCGGCAACCCGGCCGCGTCGGCTCCTGCTCGGCGTCACCGGCGGGATCGCCGCCTACAAGACGCTGGAAGTCGTCCGTCGGTTTCGCCGGCTGAACTGGGAGGTCCAGGTCGTGATGACCGCCTCCGCCCGTCGCCTGCTCGGCCCCGAAAGCTTCACCGCCCTCGCCGGCCGGCCGGTCGCGCACGAACTCTTCCCGAAGAAACGGCTGGTGACGAAGGACTCCGCCTCCCCGCACACGGCCTTCTCGCACATTGACCTTGCCCGCTGGGCCGATGTCGTGCTGGTTGCGCCCGCAACCGCAAACTGCCTCGGCAAGCTCGCGGCCGGCATCGCCGACGACCTGCTCTCGACGCTCCTGCTGGCGGTGCCGATCGAGACGGTGCGCAACGGCCGGGCACTGATTGCCCCGGCGATGAACAGCCGGATGTGGGAACACCCGTCCGTTCGGCGCAACACCGCCCTGCTCCGGGAACAGGGCTACGTGATTGTCACGCCCGCACGCGGCGAACTGGCCTGCGGCGACACCGGCCCGGGCCGGCTCGCCGATGTCGAGGACCTGGCCGGCGCGGTCACCGCCGCGGCCGAGGCTTCCGCGCGCCTGCCGGACCTGGCCGGCACCCGGGTCGTCGTCACCGCCGGCCGCACCGAAGAACCGCTCGACCCGGTCCGGGTGCTGACCAACCGCTCCAGCGGCCGGCTCGGGGTCGCGCTGGCCCGGGTCTTCCGGCTCGCCGGCGCCGACGTCAGGCTGGTCTGCGGCGCGGTCTCGGTGCCCTTGCCGGCTTCAATCCCGGCCACGCCGGCACCCACCGCCGATGCGATGCTCGTCGCGGTCACCGATGCCGCAGCCGACTGCGATATCCTGGTGATGTGCGCTGCGGTCGGCGACTACCGCCCGGCCTCGGTGTCCCGGAACAAGACCCACGCGACCCGGCTGACACTTGTGCTCGAGAAAACCCCGGATATCCTCAAGGCGGTGACAGCCAGCAAACGCCCGCCCGTCGTCATCGGCTTCTCGCACGACCCGTCGGTCGCGGCCGCGCGCGAGAAGCTGCGCCGAAAGCGGCTCGACCTTGTCGTCGCCAACCCCTTCGAGACCGCCGGCGCCGATACCATCGGCGCTACCCTGGTCCCGGCCCGGGGGCGAACCACGCGTCTCTCCGCCCGGAGCAAGGAGTCATTCGCTCGACGGCTTGCGGCCGAAGCCGCGCGCCTGCTGGCGGCGGCCCGAGACTGATATGGACGAAATCGCCGGCCGCCGACCGCCCCAGTCGCTTGAGGCCGAGGCCGCGGTGCTCGGCGCGATGCTGCTGAGAGGGGACGCGGTCGCCCGGGTGCTCGAGGTTCTCGGCCACGACCCGGCTCACTTCTACCTCGAGGCCCATCGCAAGGTCTACGCGGCGACCCTTGCCTGCTTCGACGCCGGCCGGCCGGCCGACGTCGTCACGGTCGCGGCCGAGCTCAAGCACCGCAGGGAGCTTGACGGCATCGGCGGCCTGCCGTTCCTCTCCGGCCTGCTCGAATCGGTGCTGACCACCGCCCATTGCACCGAACACGCCCGGCTCGTGCTCGAGAAGTCGGTCCAGCGCCAGCTCATCGGCACCGCCACCGAAATCGTCCAGAAGAGCTACGACGACACCCGCCCGGTGGACGAACTGCTCGACGATGCCGAACAGCGCATCTTCGACATCCGCCAGGCCGGCACCCGCCAGGGTTTCCAGGTCGTCAAGGACCTGCTGATGCCCGAGATGGAACGCATCGAACGGGCCGCGCAGGAGAAGCGTCTTATCACCGGCGTCGAAACCGGCTTCCCCGACCTCGACGAGAAGACCTCCGGCTTCCAGAAGGGCGACCTCATCATCATCGCCGGTCGGCCGTCCATGGGTAAGACCGCACTGGCGCTCAACATCGCGGTCAACGCCAGCCTGCGCAGTAAGACCCGCGAACCGGTCGCCATCTTCAGCCTCGAGATGTCGACCGAGGCGCTGGTCCAGCGGCTCATTTGTGCCGAGGCCGACGTCTCGATGAAGAACCTGCGCCGGGGCATGCTCAGCCGGGCCGACCGGGCCCGGCTCTCGAACGCGCTCGGCCCGCTCAAGGAGACGCAGATTTACATTGACGACTCGCCCGCGCTCAACGCGCTCGATATTCGCGCCCGGGCCCGGCGCCTCAAGGCCGAGGTCCCGCTCGGGCTGATAATCATTGACTATCTCCAGTTGATGGAAGCCCACCACACCGGCCGCCGCGAGCGCAACCGCCAGCAGGAAATCTCGGACACGACCCGGGCGCTCAAGGCGATGGCCAAGGAGCTCGACACGCCGGTCGCCGTGCTCTCGCAGCTCTCGCGGGCGGCCGAGGCCCGGCCCGACAAGCGGCCCCAGCTCGCGGACCTGCGCGAGTCGGGAGCGATCGAGCAGGACGCCGACCTCGTCCTGCTGCTCTACCGCGCCAAGTTCTACAAGCCCGCCGCTCCCGACGTCACCAACCTCGCCGACGTCATCATCGCCAAGCAGCGCAACGGCCCGCTCGGCCTCATCCAGCTTACTTTCCTCGACGAGTGCATGCGGTTCGAGAACCCGTACCTCGCTTCGGCCGGCGCGCCGGCCGAGGACGCCCGGCCCGCGCC
>DSBX01000227.1 GCA_011049385.1 Caldifarciminota bacterium
CTGGACACTCCTGAAGTACCGCCGGCAGTACGGGGTCGGCATCCGGGCCTGGTGCCTGATGGATAACCACATCCACGTGCTGGCCGTGCCGGAGAACCCCGACTCGCTCGCCCGCTGCTTCGGAGCCACCAACCTGGTTTACACGCAGTACGCGAACAGGAAGCGCGGCCGGACGGGCCGGTTATGGCAGAACCGGTTCTTCTCCTGCGTGGTGGACCGAGACAGCTACCTGTTGCCGGTGCTGCGCTACATCGAACGCAACCCGGTCCGGACCGGGCTGGTGAAGCGAGCCTGGGACTATGACTGGTCGAGCGCGCGGCACAACGTGCGCGGCGAGCCGGACCAGCTCATAGACGAAACCGAAGAAATGCGCAACCTGCTCGGAGACAGCTACAAGGCCTACATCCAACGCGACTCCGACGAGGAGATAGAGCTGATACGGCGGGAGACGGCGTGCGGCCGCCCGCTGGGGGACACAGGCTTTGTGGCGCGGCTGGAGTCACGGCTGGGCCGGACGCTGGCGCGGCGGCGAGCCGGCCGGTCGAGGCTGAAGGGCAATATGGGAAGTGTCCCCGGTTTGCCCGGTCCTGCCCGGCCCCGAGCGCAAGCATCCCTGCCATCCCGAGAAGGAGGACAGTTCCTTTCATACCGAGATTGTCCGCCCGGCGTCGCTTTCTGTCAAGGGTCGAAAGAGCAACCGCCGATGGGGGCCAAAGGAGAGGAAGTGGTCGAGCGGTCAGGTGGTCCAGTGGTCAAGTGAAGAAGCCCGGACAGGAAGCAACTGCCGATGGATGCCGGAGGGAGTGGTCGGTGTCCCGTGATTTCCGTGGGTGCGCGGCGCATTCACTTGACATACCTCGTGCTTGAGTTATACTGACCGGCGATGTATGTCTCAGGAGAGGTGTGGCGTTGAGCCGGGCCGCCGAGAAGGGCCGGGGTCGGCTGGTAATCGTCTCGAACAGACTGCCGGTCTCTTTCTTCCGTCGGAAGGGACAGTTGACGGCCGTGGAGAGTAGTGGCGGACTGGCCAGCGGTCTGCGTTCCCTGTTGAGGAGGCGGGATTTCCTCTGGGTAGGCTGGCCGGGGCTGGCGACGGACGACCTTTCACCACGCGAGCGGGAGTTCGTGGCCGGAGAGCTGGCCGAGCGCCATTGCCGCCCGGTCTTCCTGAGTCGCAGTGAGTTCGACGGCTACTACCGCGGGTTCAGCAATGGGATGCTCTGGCCGCTGTTTCACTATTTCGCCCGGTACTGCAGTTTTTCCGATGCGCATTGGCGGGCCTACGTCCGTGCGAATGAGGCTTTCGCCCGTGCCGTGCTGGATGCGGTGCGGCCCGGGGACACGGTCTGGGTGCACGATTATCACTTGATGCTCTTGCCCGCGATGCTGAGAGCAGGGGCAACCCGGTTGAGCATCGGGTTCTTCCTTCACATTCCGTTTCCTTCGTCGGAGCTGATACGGTTGTTGCCGCGGCGGCGGGAGTTGCTGGAAGGCGTGCTCGGCGCCGACCTGGTCGGCTTCCACGTCTATGACTACGTCCGGCATTTCCTGAGCAGTGCACGGCTCCTGACCGGTCACGAGCATCGCATCGGCCGCGTGTGGCTGAGGGAGCGTGAGGTGACGGTGGATGCCTTTCCGATGGGGATAGACTTCGGGCGGTTTTCCGGCGCGGGCCGGGAACCCGAGGTGGCGGCCGAGCTTGCGCGCCTGCGGGCGCGGGTGGGGTCCGAGCGCATCGTCCTGTCGGTGGATCGGTTGGATTACACCAAGGGACTGCCCGAGCGGCTCGCCGCCTTCGAGCTGTTTCTCCGGCGATATCCCAAGTACCAGGGCAAGGTCTGCCTGGTGATGCTGGTCGTGCCGTCAAGGGTGCGCATCGTCCGCTACCGGGAGCTGAAGCAGGAGATTGACGAGCTCATCGGCCGTATCAATGGGCGGTTTGGGAGCGTGGGCTGGACGCCGGTGCACTACCTGTATCGTTCGGTTTCGTTTCCGGAGCTGGCCGCGCTCTATCGCGGCGCCGATGTCGCGCTGGTGACCCCCTTGCGGGACGGGATGAATTTGGTCGCCAAGGAGTTCGTCGCCAGCCGGGAGAGCGGGAGCGGGGTGCTGGTGCTGGGTGAGGTCGCGGGCGCGGCGGGTGAACTGGTCGGTGCGCTGGCGGTGAACCCGTACGACCGGGGCGAGGTGGCGGGTGCTCTGGCCGCGGCCCTGGCGATGCCCGAGAGCGAGCAACGTCAGAGGCTGGCGATGATGCGCCCGCGGGTCGAGCACTACGGGGTTTCGCACTGGGCAGCCGATTTTCTGGACCGCCTGTCCGAGGCGAGCCGCCGGAGGTCGCACCGGCCCGGCCACCTGACCGGGACCCGGCGTGCGCGGCTGATTGCCGATTGGCGTCGCGCCCGGCGCCGGTTGGTTCTGCTCGACTATGACGGAACGCTGGTGGATTTCGCGGGACGGCCCGAGGAGGCGGAGCCGGACCCGGGCCTGCTGAGACTGCTGAAGCGTCTGGGCTCCGGGGAGCGAACCCGGGTTGTCATCATCAGCGGCCGGCCGCGGACGACGCTCGATAGGTGGTTCGGCGCGACCGGCGCGGACCTGGTCGCCGAGCATGGCGGCTGGGTGCGGGTACGCGGCAGGGGCTGGCGGACGATGACGATGGCCGGTACGGACTGGAAGCGGGATGTCCGGCCCGTGCTCGAGGATTACGCGAACCGGACCCCGGGCACCGAGGTCGAGGAGAAAGAGCTGGCGCTCGCCTGGCATTACCGCCGCGCCGAGTCGCGGCTGGGTGAGGCGCGGGCCGATGAGCTCTGCCAGGTGCTGGTCGAGTTGGCCGCCGGGAAGCACTGCGAGGTGGTCGAGGGCAACCGGGTGGTCGAGGTCCGCAACCAGGGGGTGGACAAGGGCGCGGCCGCGCGCCTGCTGATCCGGCGTTACCGGCCGGACCTGGTGCTGGCGGCCGGCGATGACAGGACCGACGAGGATACTTTTGCCGCGGTGCCTGCCGACGGCCATACCATCCGGGTCGGCGCCGGGCCTTCCCGGGCCCGGTTCCGGGTCAAGTCGAACCGCGAATTGCGGGCACTGCTTAATGCGCTGATTGGAGATGACAATGATAACTCTGGCTGATTACCGTGAAACGGTCGGTGACGAAGTCCTGTACGAGATTTACCGCCGGGCGCGCAAGCTTCACGACCAGCATGTCCTGCATATCAATTCGACCCACCAGGGCGGGGGCGTGGCCGAGATCCTGAACTCGCTCGTGCCGCTGATGAACGATGCCGGGGTGGATGCCGGCTGGCGAACCCTGCACGGCTCGGCGGATTTCTTCATGGTTACCAAGAAGTTTCACAACGCCCTGCAGGGTCAGGAGATCAACTTCAGCGAGATGAAGCGCCGACTCTACCTCGAGACGAACCGCACTTTCGCGAGCTATACCCATCTCGAGCACGCCTGCCTGATTGTTCACGACCCCCAGCCCCTGCCGCTGGTGACCTGCTACCGCCTGAAGCGGCCGTGGATATGGCGCTGTCACATTGACCTGTCCCAACCCGAGCCGCGCCTCTGGAGCTATCTGCGCGGCTTCTTGCTCCGGTACGACCTGGTTGTCGTTTCGAGCGAGGAGTACCGAAACGCGGAGCTTCCCGTGCGCCAGCGCGTCATCCAGCCCGGGATAGACCCGCTTACGGCCAAGAACGCCGCCCTCGATGAGCGTACGCGCCGGCGGTTCCTGGACAAGTTCCGGGTGCCGCTCGACAAGCCGCTGGTGACGCAGGTCTCGCGATTCGATAAGTGGAAGGACCAGCTCGGCGTGCTTGACGTGTGGTTGCAGGTGCGCGAGCAGGTGGACTGCCGACTGGTGCTGTGCGGCAGTACCGCGACCGACGACCCGGAGTCGCTCGATGTCTTCGAATCGGTGCGGCGTCGGGCGAAGAAACACATTGACCGGGGCGAGGTGATACTGCTGACGGTCGAGAACGGCGTGCTGGTGAATGCGCTTCAGCAGGCTTCGGCGGTCATCGTCCAGAAGTCTCTGCGCGAGGGATTCGGCCTGACCGTAACCGAGGCGTTATGGAAGAGCAGGCCGGTCGTCGCTTCGCGCGTGGGCGGGATTCCCCTGCAGGTCCGGGACGGCGAGACCGGTTTGCTTGCCGACCCGGGCGACAAGGATGGATTCGCGGAGAGGATTGTCCACCTCCTGCGTAACCCGGAGGAGGGGGCGGAACTCGGCCGCCGCGGCCGGGAGCACGTCCGCAGTAAGTTCCTCATCACCCGCGTCCTGGCAGACTACCTGGAGATGCTGATCGAACTGCTGGCCGGGTGAACGACCGGTCGGGCCGCAATGCCGAAGGTGGGAGTCGAACCCACAAGTCCATCGCTGAACGGTGGATTTTGAGTCCACTGCGTTTGCCAGTTCCGCCACTTCGGCTCCTCACGTCGCCTCGTGTCGGGCTGGTGCAAGGAGTTCCAATCAACTCCCCACCAG
>DSBX01000168.1 GCA_011049385.1 Caldifarciminota bacterium
AGATACCGCGAAGGGATAACCGGTAGTTCGCCGGCCGGCACCGCGCCGGCCGGTTACGACCTTTCGGCCGAACTCCGCGCCTTTGCTCTCCAGCGGCTGATGGACAAGCACGAGAAGTCCGGCCTCTGCCGGAAGGTGATGTCGGCGCTGGTCAGGGAAGTGGGGAGAGTGTGAGCGGGGGGTGGCAGGGTGAGCAGGGGGGGCAGGACATCGGCGTGCATCGGCGGTTGGTTCCGGTCCGAGTTCCGGCCCGGGCCGCGTGGCGTGTTGACCGTCGCGCAGGGCGCGGTATCATCGGGCAATGACGATTCTCCAGCGCCACGCGCTGAGGCAGTTCGTCGCTCCTTTTTTCCTGGCCATCGCCATCCTGGCGTTCGTGTTGCTGATGGACCGGCTGTTCCTGCTCGCGGACCTTCTGGTGCGGAAGGGCGTGCAGGTGGTGGTGGTCGGGGAGATTATGGTGCTGTCCCTGCCGTTCGTGGTGAGCGTCTGCGTGCCGCTGGGCAGTCTGATTTCCGGGGTGATGACCTACGGCCGGATGGCCCAGGATAATGAGATCCGGGTGGTGCGGGCCGCGGGTATCCCGGTCTTCCGGCTGGTCTGGCCGACCGCGGCGCTGTGCCTGGCGCTGGCCGCGCTGATGGTCGGGTTCAACGGCTTCGTCCTGCCCGAGGCCCAGCACCGGGTGCGGAATCTTCTGACCGATGTGGCCCGGAAGAAGCCGGCCCTGCGCGTGCGCGAGGGCGTGTTCATGGATGATTTCGGGAACTACCTGATATACATCGGCGGGATTGATGAGCGGCGTTCGCTGGTGCGCAATATCGCCATCTTCGAGCGCAAGGCGGGCGGCGAGACCCGGCCCGGTTTCGTGACCGCGCCGCGGGGAGAAATCGGTTACACCGCGGATGACCGGTATATGGTGCTGACCCTGCTCGACGGCGAGATGCACGAGGTGAGCGAGAATGATTCTTACCGCCGCCTGCAGTTCACCCGGCACGTCATCAACGTCCGGCTGGATGAGGACCTGATACGGCGGGACCGGGAGTACCGGAGCAACCAGGAGCTGACTTTCTTCCAGTTGCTGGGCCGGGTGCGGGAGATGCGCGCGGAGGTGCGGGAGAACGCGGAGCAGGCGGCCGCGTCCCGGGCCGCGGGCGAGCGCGATGAGGCGGAGCGCCTGCGGGCCGAGGAGCTGGAGGTGCGCCTGCGCTATAAGCGGCTGGAGCTGGCCCGGTTCCAGGTCGAGTTCGAGAAGCGGTTGTCGCTGGCGTTTTCGGCGTTCTTCTTCCTGTTGTTCGGCGCGCCGCTGGGCATCCTGCTCCGGCGGGGCGGGGTCGGGACCGGGTTCCTTGTCGGGCTGGTGTTCTTCGCTTTGTACTACGTGCTGTTGCTGGCCGGTCAGAACCTGGCCGACAGCGGCCGGCTTTCGCCTTTCGTCGGGATGTGGCTGCCGAACCTGTTGCTGGTCGGGCCGGTCGCGGAGCTACTGTCCCGGGCGATGTTCGAGCGGAGCCTGGTTGCGTACCTGGTGCCGCGGGCGTGGCGCGGGCGGCGGCCCGGCCGGTTCCTGCGCCGGGGGCGGTCGGCGTGAAGGTCCTCGACCGGTATCTGGGCCGGGAGGTGGTGCGGTTCACCCTGCTCGCCCTGCTCTCGGTGGTGGCGATATACCTGCTCATTGACCTGTTCGAGGAGCTGTCGTATTTCACCAGCCGCCGGGTGACCCTGCCGGTCATCCTCTTTCATTACCTGCTGAGCATCCCGGCCGCGGTTTCCCTGCTCTACCCGGTCTCCCTGCTGCTGGCGGTGTTCGTGGTCTACGGTCAGATGGTGCGCCATCGGGAACTGCACGCGCTGGAGAGCGCCGGCGTCCGGGCGACGCGGACTTTCCTGCCCGCGGCCGCGATTGCGCTCCTGACCGTCTTCGGCTACGTGCTGGCCAACGAGTTCGTGACCATCCCGGCCAATGCCGCGCTCAGCGACCTGCGCCGGGTGCGCATCGAACAGCGCGGGTCCGCGCAGGCGGATAAGCGGCGCGACGTGCAGTTCGTCGGCGAGGCGGGCCGGGTGTATTTCATCCGCGAGCTGACGCTGGACGGGACGATGCGGGTGGCGATCATCAAGCGGCTGGACGAGGAGCGGCGGGTGGTCGAGCGGCTGGACTTCCGCGAGGCGGTGTGGCGGGACCCGGGCTGGGTCGCCTTCGACGTGACCCGCCGCGAGTTCGAGCCGGACGGCACCGAGCGGCTGACCCGACACGACACGCTGGCGCTGACCGGCGTGGTCGAGACGCCGGAGGATTTCCGCTGGACGCCCCGGCCGACAAGCGAGACTTCGACCCGGGAACTCCGCCAACTCATCCGGCGTCTGTCCCGGGCCGGCGAGGACGTTTCCGAGAAGGAGGTCGAGTATCATTACCGGTTCTCCTACGCGCTGATCGGGCTGATAATCGTCCTGCTGGGGTTGCCGCTGTCGGTGCGGATGCGGCGGGGCGGGGTGATGTTCGGGCTCGGGCTCGGCCTCTTGGTTTCGTTCTTGTACTGGGGCGCAATCCAGCTCAGCCGGGCCTACGGTACTTCCCACGTCATCAGCCCGGCGCTGGCGGCCTGGTTGCCGAACATCGTGTTCGGCGGCATCGCGGCGCTTCTGTGGCTGGGCGTGCGCGAGTAGCCGGGCCGGGTCAGTCCCGCATCGAACGCAGGAGCTTGAGCAGGGCGGTGCGGGAGAGGGTGTTGATGACGTCCTTCTTCTCCAGCCAGGCCCGGCGCGCGGTGAGCAGGCCGTAGCGCATCCAGTCCAAATCCTCGATTGCGTGGGCGTCGGTGTTGACGGCGATGCGCACGCCGGCTTCCCGGGCCTTGCGGGCCCAGGTGTCGGACAGGTCGAGCCGGCCGTAGAAGGCGTTGATTTCCAGGATGCGGCGGTGCCGGGCCGCGCATTCTATCACCCGGTCGAGGTCCACCGCGTAGCCGTCGCGCTTGCCGATGATTCGGCCCGAGGGGTGGCCGATGATGTGGACGAGCGGGTGGGCGAGGGCGGCGCAGATGCGCTCGGTGACGTTGTGGCGGAAGCCCTGGTGAACCGAGGCGACGACGAGGTCGAGCCGGGCGAGAACGTCGTCCGGGAAGTCGAGCGCGCCCGACCTGGTGATATCCACTTCCGAGGCCTTGAGCAGCCAGGGCCGGCGCTTCTTCGCGTTCCATTCGTCCACCGCGTCGCAGTGGCGGAGCAGGCGGTCCCGGTCGAGGCCACCGGCATAGTGCGCGGAAACGGAATGGTCGGCGACGGCGGCGTGGGTGTAGCCCCGGGCCCGACAGCCTTTCATCATCGCTTCGAGCGGGGCGGAGCCGTCGGACCGGTTGGTGTGAATGTGAAGGTCGGCCTTGATGTCTTCGAGCCGGACCAGCTCGGGCAGGGAGCCCGCTTCCGCGGCCTCGAACTCGCCCGTGTTCTCGCGCAGTTCGGGCGGGAAGCAGGGCAGGCCGACCGCGGCGTAGACCTCTTCTTCGGTCCGGCCCGCGATGCGCTCTTCGCCCCGGAACACGCCGTACTCGGAGACCTTGAGGCCGAGCCGGCGGGCGATGCCGCGCAGGCGGACGTTGTGGTCTTCAGAGCCGGTGAAGTACTGGAGCGCCGCGCCCCAGGCGGCCTGCGCCAGGTTGACCTCCGGGTCGTCGGAGGCGACGAGGATGTCAATGTCGCCGACCGTCTCGCGGCCGCGGCGATAGGAGCCGGCCGGGGTGACCGCGTCCGGCGCGACCAGCGGGCAAAGGTGGCCGACCGCGCGTTCGACCAGCTCCCGCGCTTCGTTGAGGAGCATCCGCTCGCCCGCCATTTCGCGCAGGCGGACCGACCGCTTGAGGTTGGTGATGCGGTCCGGGCCCATACCCGGCAGGTCGGCGACCGCCGGGTCCTCGAGCGCGGCCTTGAGACCGGCGAGGTCGCTGACGCCGAGCCGTTCGTGGAAGAGCTTGAGCGTCTTCGGGCCGAGGCCGGGCAGGTCGAGGAGCCGGAACAGTTCATCGGGCAGGTCGGCGACCGCCTCGTCGTACTTCTTCATCCGGCCGGTGGCGAGGTACTCGCGGACCTTGGCCGCGAGCGCGGCGCCGATGCCGGGCAGTTCGCGCAGTCGGCCGTCCGCGTCGAGCCGGGCCAGCTCGTCGGTCTGTTCGCGCAGGACCCGGGCCGCGCGGCGGTAGGCGTTGACCCGGAACCCGGGCTCGCCCTTGAGTTTGTCGGAGCACATGCTGCGCATTTCGAGCGCGTCGGCGATGCGGTCGAACATCCGGGCGACATTCTCCGCCGCGGTTATCACCGTTCGCTCCCGGGATACACCTGCCGGCCCCGGCACCAGGTTTCGATTACCCGGCAGTCGGCGCCGGTGCGGGGGTCCTTTTCGAGCAGGACGAAGTCCGCGGCGAGGCCGGGCGCGAGCCGCCCGGTCTCGCTTTCGAGGCCGAGCGAGTAGGCGGCCTCGGTGGTGAAC
>DSBX01000283.1 GCA_011049385.1 Caldifarciminota bacterium
AGGGTCGCATACCCGCCCGCGAGCGGGTTCGGACCCAGCTTCACGAACGGCGCTCCGGCAGGTACCACGCCCGCCATCACGCCCGAACGCTCCGGCCGCTGTGCCGCCGTCCCCGTCGGCACGACATAGCGCCAGAACTCGACCGTCTTGTTGCCCTTGAGCGCGAAGAACACGTCTCCCCCGACGCTGACCAGGTCGCCGCCCTGCTTCACGCGCCGCTTCTTGCCGGTCGTCGGCGAGAAGGTCGGCAGGGTATCCGACTCTTCCCAGGAGTCGGCCGCAACGTCGTACTTCCAGAACTGCTGAGTGTTGCCGCCCTTGAGCGCATAGATGACGCCGTCTTCGTACGCGCCCGCGCCGCCGTCCTTCGCCTTCTTGCGTTTGAAACGCCCGCCTTCCTGGCCGAACAGCGGCATCCCGGCCAGGGTGTCGGCGATGAGCCAGGAGTCGCCCGCCACGTCGTAGGCCCACAGTTCGTGGGTCAGCGTCGTGCGGTTGAAGTAGTTGGCCTTGTGCGCGTAAATCCTGTTCTCTCCGTCGAAGACCAGCCAGCAGTCCCGCTTCCAGCGGTTACGCACTCCGACCGGCGGCCGCGCCAGCGGTTCCCAGGTATCGCCGGGAATGCGGTAGCGCCAGAACTCGTCCCGGTCACCCTTCAGGAGGTAGACGTACTCGATGCCGTCGTTTTCGAGGTGGAGCACATCGCCGCCGCCCTTCACCCGCTTCCGGCTCGGGCCTTCGGGTACGTCGGCAAGTGCGAACCAGGTGTTCGCGGACACGTCGTAGCGCCAGAATGCGGTCGTGTTGTTGCCGTGCACCGCGTAGATGCTGTTGTCGCCGTCGCTGATGCCCCGCGAACCCTGCCGCAACGGACGGCCGCGGCCCGGGTCCAGCGGCACCGGCGCGCGGTCCACCCAGTTATCCGCCTGCGGGTTATAGCGATAGAAGTCCTGGAGCTTGTTGCCCTTGACCGCGTATATCATCCCCTCCGGCCCAACCGCCAGCCAGCCGCCGCGGTGGACCGCGTCGCGTCGGTTGCCGACCTGCGCGGGCAGGGGCGCCGCCTCGTGCCAGCCCTCGGGCCAGGGCGGGCGAACCCGGAACGACCGGGGCACCGAGGTCAGACTGCCGAACGATACGGTGACATCGCGAATGCCCGTCGCCGCGCTGTCGCCTATCTCGAAATCGGCGACAATCTCGGCCGGGCTGACGACAGCGACATTGGTCGCGGTCACCCCGGTCCCGGAGATGCTTACCAACACCGGCTCCGCGAAGTTCGTCCCGGTGAGCGTCACCGGCACCGTCGCGCCCCGGACGCCGCTGTTCGGGGTGATTGCGGTCAGCGTCACGTCCTGCACGTACTTGACCGTTGCGAAATCGTAACTGCCGCCCGACCCGAAACTCCACCCGGTCACGAGAACGTTGCCGGCCGCGTCCAGCGCAATGGCCGAGGACGCGTCCGGGCCGTTACCCGGCCCGTCGTAACGCGCGACCCAGAGCTCGGTCCCGGTTGCGCCGTCGTACTTGACCGTCGCGTAATCGTAGCCGCTCGCGGAAGAGAAACTCTGCCCGGTCACGTGGACGTTACCGGCCGCGTCCAACGCAATGGCCGAGGCCAGGTCCGAACCACCGGCCGGCCCGTCGTAACGCGCGACCCAGACCTCCCCCCCGGTCGCGCCGTCGTACTTGACCGTTGCGTAATCGTAGCCGCTCGCGGAAGAGAAACTCTGCCCGGTCACGTGGACGTTACCGGCCGCGTCCAACGCAATGGCCGAGGCCGCATCCGAGCCGTTGCCCGGCCCGTCGTAGCGCGCGACCCAGAGTTCCTCCCCGGTCGCGCCGTCGTACTTGACCGTCAGGTAGTCGAAACCGCTCCCGGAAGCCACGCTCTGCCCGGTTACGTAGACGTCGCCTGCCGCGTCCAGCGCAATGGCCCAGGCCAGGTCCGAACCACCGGCCGGCCCGTCGTAACGCGCGACCCAGAGCTCGGTCCCGGTTGCGCCGTCGTACTTGACCGTCGCGTAATCGTAGTAGCCGCCGGGATTGACACTCCCCCCGGTCACCAGAACGTTGCCGTCCCGGTCCAGCGCGAGCGCCCGGGAGACGTCCGAGCCGTTGCCCGGCCCGCTGTAGTGCGCGGTCCACAGTTCGGCGCCGGTCGCGCCGTCGTACTTGACGGTCAGGTAGTCGTAACCGGTGGCACTGCTGTAAGTCGGGCCGGTCACATAGACGTCGCCGGCCGCGTCAAGAACAACATCGTGGGCGTAGTCATAACCGCCCTCCGGGCTATCGTAACGCGCGACCCAGAACTCCTCGACCTGGCCCGACGCCACCGCGCTGACGCCGACCAGAATCGCCATCACAAGTCTCATCTGACCTCCTCCCGGCCGGGTTCGCCGGGGACCGCCGAAATCACCATGCTTCTTCACCCGGGTCTCTCCGCCGCGACCACAGCCGCGCAACCCGCAAGAACGGCCGGTTCGCCTGGGAATCTGCGTGTCGTTCGGGTCCACCGACACCCGGACCGACGTTCCGGCCGGTGTCCCGCTGTTGCGGCGGGTAACCCTGTGAAACCCTACCCGACCCCGGCCGGGTTGTCAAGCACTGGGCGGGTGCTTCAGCGGGAGGTCTTGACCAGCTTGACCGGCCCGGCGGCCGGCCCCGGCTCGAGGACCGCGAAGTAGACCCCGTCCGGGAACCGGGAGAGGTCGTTGACCCCGGGCCCGAGACGGGCGACCTCGGCCCCGCGGCGGTCGTAGAGCCGGGCGCGGGCCGCGCCGTCGAGATGAACCGAGAAACGGACCGGGTTGGGGTGAAGCCGCGGTGGGTAATGGGTCCGGCGTTGACCGGGCTCGGCCGCACCGCCCATCCCGACCCCGCGGCGCAGGTAGACCTGCACCTGGCCGGTCTGGCGGCTGTTCCAGGCCGCGTAGAGGTCGGCCCGCTCGTCAATCGCGAGTTGGGGGCGGGAACGCGTGCCCGGTTCCGGGCCGGTGATGTCCACCGCGCCGGTCCAGCGTGCACCCCGGCTGGCACTGCGCAGATAGAGCACCCGGGTCTCGTCCTTGACCCCGAGCGCGTGGATGCCCTCGAAGGTGTCCGCGACACAGGCACTGAGCAGTACCGCCAGCGTCGTTTCGCTCGACCAGTTGCGGCCCGCGTCGCTGGAACGGCGGAAGTTCTGCGGGCCCTGGTAGCGGGTGAAGGCCAGCAGGACTTCGTCGCCGGCCCCGGTCCAGATGCTCCAGGGCATCACCCGGGAGGTCGTGGACACGCGCTGGACCTGGGCCCAGCTCTCGCCGCGGTCGGTCGAGCGAACGTGGTAGACGTGCGACTCGCCCGACGGGCCGTAGCCCCAGGCGACGTGAATCCGGCCGCCCGGCGTGGCCGCCGCGCAGAGCCCGCTGAAACCGGACTGGCTCGCGACCAACCGGGGCGACCCCCAGTTCTCGCCGCCGTCGGTACTGCGCCGGAGGTAGAGCCCGGCGTCGAGACTGCCGGCGATATCAATCACGTAGATGTGCCGGTCGTCATCGGTCAGCAACAGGGGGGTCTCACAGCCGCCACTGAACGTGACCGGACTCAGCCAGCTCGCGCCGTTGTCGGTCGAGCGGCGGTAACGCAGAACCCCGCCCGGCCGGCGGTTGATGAAATGGACTCCGCCCGCGCCGTCGGCGGCGACGGAGAACGTGAACCCCTCAAGCGCGTCGTCGAGCATCACCGGCGCGTCCCAGCTCTCCCCCCGGTCGGTACTGCGCAGGTAGAACAGCCGCCATTGCTCGGACATCCGGTTGGCGTAGACGATGTGCGCGAAACTGTCGCGCACCGCCAGGCCGCGGCCGATGGCCGGGAAGTTGCAGTTATCGGTGGCGTCGGTGAGTTGCTGGATCGGTTGCCAGTAAGCGGCGGCCGGGCCGGCCGCCAGCGCCAGGACCAGGACGACCGCAGGAAGAATCCCCGCCGCGGGCCTGCTCATCTCGCCTCCCGGTCCGGAGTCGTATCCTTCATCAACGACATCCTCTCATTATCCCCTGCCGCGCAGTCGGCGTCAAGTCTCACGGTGAACCCGGGGCGGGCAGGATGCCCGCCCCGGTGTTCCGGGCTTGTCGGCTTGGGAATCAGGGGACACGATCCGGGTTGAGGACAAGCCGGTCATGTCCCCGATTCCCTCGCACCGATTACTTCTGCACTACCAGCTTCCGCGTCGCCGAGTAGTCGCCGGCTTCCACCTGTACGAGGTAGACGCCCGCGCTCAAGCTCCGCATATCAAGCGAAAGTGACCCGGTGACCAGGTGGCCGGGTGTCCGGGTGACCGCCACGGACCGGCCGGTCACGTCGTACACCGTCACCGCGGCCGGCCCGGCCTTGGGCAGGCTGTAGCGCAGGGTCGCAAGCCCGCCCACGAGCGGGTTCGGCCCCACGCGCACGTACGCCGCGCCGCCGGGCACCCGGCCCGCGCTCGCCACGCCGTCACGACCTTCG
>DSBX01000021.1 GCA_011049385.1 Caldifarciminota bacterium
GGCTTGAGCCCGCTCGTGACCACGTCCGAAAGCAGGATGTGAATCGCGAACCAGGCCGCGCGCTCCCAGCCGTACTCGGGCACGATGAAGACCGGGTCGGTGGTCAGCGCCAGCGCCCGGTTGCCGACCCGGATGATGCCGACGTCAACGCCGTGGTTCGGGCCGACGAGGACGTTGCGGTTCTTCGCGCCGAGCCGGGGGTAGATGAGTTCCTCGAACACGCGCTGGTCAATCTTGCCGATGGCGGGCAGTTTCTCTTTCATTGCGGTTCCTCCGTTTGCGCCCAGCGGGTAATGTACCTGTCTCCGGCCTCCGCGGCCCAGGCCCGGGCCAGCGCACAGGCATCCTCGACCACGCTCGCCGGGTCCGACCCGACCAGGAAACTGAGCGGTTCCTTGCCGACCGCGGCGGTCTCGCGCATCAGCTTCGGAATGCGGCCGCCGGCGGCCCGGATGGCTTCCTCGGCCTTCCACGGAATCGAGGGCCGTTCTTCGCGTTCGAGCGCCGCGGGCTCGCGGCCGCGGTCAATCACCCCGACCACCCAGTCCCGCTCCGCGGCGTAGCGGTCGAGCCAGCGGTCGAGCGCCGGGGTCGAGGCGAAGTTGATGCCGGCCCGCACCGCGGGGTCGCGCCGGTTGAGTTCGAGCACGAGCCGGGCCATGTGGTCGGACGCGCCGGCCCGCGGCGGGCCGGACGGGTGGGGCAGTCCGCCGACGACGGTGATGCGGCCCTCGACCGCGAGCACGTCGCCGGGTCCCTCGGCGCCGGGCGGCGCGCAGACGAGGTTCGACCGCACCTCGGGAATCAGCCGGGCGAACTCCGGGCAGGCCCGGAGCGTGTCGAGCGCGTGGGCGAAACGTTGTTCCGGACCGTGCTCTTCGCCCGGAGGCGAGATGCGACGGATGCTTCCGGTTCTGCTTCTACGGTTGAGGTCGGTTCCTCCCGTGTTCAGTCGGTGGTCACCAACTTGCCTTGCGCGGTCCTGCCGTCAACGGTCAGACGCCAGCCGTACACTCCGGCCGGCACCCGGCTACCGCTTTCGTCGCGACGGTTCCAGGTGACGATATCTTTGCCGTTGGCGATTCCCTGCAGACTGGCCACACGTCGCCCGGTGCTGGAGTAGACCGCCAACCGCCAGGATGAGCCGGGCCGGGCGTTGAAGTGCAACTCGGCCCGGTCGCGGACCGGGTTGGGACCGGCCGTGACCGCCAGGCGGGGCCGGACCGGTTCTCGTTCCGCGATGCCGGTCAGCTCGAGCAGGCGGATGATGGCGCCCTGGTGAATCGGCCGCGATGAATCCGGCTGAACGTCCGGGGTCTGCAGGTAGGCGACGAGGTTGCACCGCTCCTCGACCCAGCCGCTTTCAATCGCGAAGTTCTGGATGACGGTATCCGTTGTCATCGCGGGGATGGTCACGCTCGTGCCGGAAACGCCGGTGGCGAACTGGCGGCAGACGTGATTGTGCCAGGGGTCGCCGTTCGGCGCCGAGTAGTAGATGCTGTCCTCGGTGATGACGACGAAGAGGTCGGCAGTTACCGGGGAGGAGGTCGGGTTGGTCAGTTCGATGGCCAGCTCGCCCGAGCCTGCGCCCGGGGTGTAGCTGCCGGTGAGACCGATGCCGTACTCGGCCGGGATGGCCATTTGATACTGGGCCCAACTGCTCCAGCTCGAGTACTGGTAGCCGCGGCTCTTGCCGTCTATCCAGGCCCAGGGCGTGGCGTAGCCGCCGTTGTACGGCGGCGGGTAACTGCGGAAGCGCGTGCGTGCCTCCGCGCTGTACAGCGGATAGCTGGCGTTGATGTGCCACTCGATCGCCGCGATTCGGCCCGGGAAGTCCAAGACTATCTGGTCCACCGCCCGACTGGCGGCCGGGCAGGTGGGTCAAGTTTCCGAGTAGGCTTCTTCTATGACCACAACCCGTTCGAACCCGGAGCCGATGCCGATGAGTGTCAGCAACAGCCCTGCCGCGAGGATGCTCTTCATAGGGCCTCCATTACTGTGGATTGCGCTAGTTACAGACTAGCGCAGGAACCGCTCCCGGTCAAGCTCGCGCCGCGCGGCGGCGACGTCCTCGGCAATCTGTACGCTGAGCGCGGCCGGGTCCGGGAAACGGCGCTCGGGCCGGAGCCGGCGCAGGAAGAGGATGTCGAGCCGGACCGGCGGCGGCTCGACCCGCGCGTCAATGACGTGGGCCTCGATACTGCGGGACTGGCCGCAGAAAGTCGGCCGGTGGCCGATGTTCACCGCCGCGGGCCGGGGCGGACTGCCCGGCCATTCGACCAGCGCGGCGTAGACGCCGTCGGCCGGGACCAGCCGCCGGCGCTCGTGGACCGCAAGGTTCAGGGTCGGGAAGCCGAGGCCGGTGCCGGTGCCGGTGCCGGTTTCGACCGGGCCGGAGAGCCGGTAAGGCCGACCGAGCAGTTCCCGGGCGCGGCCGACGTCGCCGAGCAGGAGCCGCTCCCGGATGCGGGTGCTACGTACCGGCGCGTCGTGGAGCACGAACTCGGGCACGACTTCGAGCCGGACCCGGCGTGCCTCCAGCAGTCGGCGCAGGAGCGTGACGTCGCCGCGGCCGAGGTGGCCGAAGCGGTGGTCGTGGCCGACGACGACCGCCTGCGGGCGCGGGCCGAGGATTTCCCGCTCGACGAACTCGCCGGCCGGGGTGCGGCGCAGGGCGTCGTCGAAGCGCACGACCTTGACGAAGTCCATCCCCAGCGCGACCAGCAGTTCGACCTTCTCGTTCAGCGGGGTGAGGACGAAGGTGAAGTCCGGGTTGATGAGCTGGGCGGGCAGGGGTTCGCAGGTCAGTACCCCGGCGGAGGTGCCCAGCCCGCGGGCCAGTGCCAGCGCCCGGTCGAGGATGGCCCGGTGGCCGAGGTGCACGCCGTCGAAACTGCCGACCGCGAGCACCGGCCCGCTCACCGGCCGCTCCCGTTCGCGGTCCATATCAGCCGCACCGGCCGGATGCCTTCCGGCCCGGCCGCGACCAGCGCGAGGAAACTGCCGTCGCGGGCCCGGGCGAGTGCGTGGCCGGTCACCGACATCCGGCGGCGGGCGACGGTCCGGCCCGCGAGCAGGCGGGCGGCCTCATCGGCGCCGACCTCGAGCCGGGGCAGGCCGGGCAGGGAGTCTTCAATCGGCACCAGCCGCCGGATGACGGAATCGGCGTCGAGCGCGTCCAGCGGGCAGGCGCCGGCGAGCGAGAACGCGCCCGACTTGGTCCGCACCAGCGCGGAGAGCGTCGCGGCGCTGTCCGCGGCGGCGCCGATATCCCGGGCGAGGGCGCGGATGTAGGTGCCGGAGGAGACGCAGGCGCGGAGCCGGGCGCGCGGGGAAGACCAGTCCAGCAGTTCCAGCCGGTGGACGGTGACGGTGCGCGGCTTCGGCGTCACCGGCCGGCCGGCCCGGGCGAACTTGT
This sequence comes from Caldifarciminota bacterium, assembly GCA_011049385.1. GTDB lineage: Bacteria > Hydrothermota > Tepidihabitantia > Tepidihabitantales > Tepidihabitantaceae > DSBX01. The sequence continues at coordinate 3,419 of DSBX01000021.1, forward strand.
AGGCGGGCACGCCGTCCTGCTTCAGCGCCGAGTAACGGGGCGGGACCTGGGTGATGATGCCGGTGAAGTCCGCGAGCAGGGCGGCGAAGCGCTCCGGGTCCAGTTCCGGCACCGGCGCCTCGGCGACGGTCGCGCCGGTGATGTCGTCGGTGTCGGTGGCCCGGCCGAAGAGCACCTCGGCCTCGTACTCCTTGGGCGATTCGAGCAGGAAGCGCGAGACCCGGGTCGCCGGGCCGACCAGCAGGAGCAGGACGCCCGAGGCGAGCGGGTCGAGCGTGCCGGCGTGGCCGAGCGCCGGCCGCCGGGGCCGGAGCAGGCCCTGGACCCGGCGGATGACATCATAGGAAGTGATGCCCGAAGGCTTGTTGACGTTCAGGATGCCGCGCAGGCCGTTGCCGGCCCGGGTCGGGCCGGGGCTCACGCTTCGTCGGGCTCCGCTGTCGGGTCTTCCGGCTCCGGCATCACCTCGCCGAGCAGGTCGCCCACACGCTGTTCGTGCTCGTGCAGTTCGTCCAGCGCGAAGCGCAGTTCCGGGGTGCGGCGCAGGTTCAGGGCCTGGGCGACGCGCCGGCGCACGAAGCCGACGGCGCGTTCGAGATGTGCAAGGCTGAGTTGGCGCTGTGCCTTGTCGCCCAGCACCGAGAAATAGACGGTGGCGATCTTCAGGTCCCGGGTCAACCGGCACCGGGTGACGGAGACGAAGCCGATGGCCGGGTCGCGCAGTTCCTCGACCACGATCCTGGCCACGACCTGCTTGATGGCGTCGGCGACACGTTCCTGACGGTGTTGCACAGGTATGGATTATCGGCGCGGGCGAGGTTACTGTCAAATCCTCGCCGGGACTGTGCCTCGGCCGCGCGCCTTCTTGCGCCGGAGCAGTCCCCGGTTCTGCCGGTCCAAAGGCGGCTCAATCGTGACAGGCGTGTCATTCCTGCAGGCGTCCGGCGGTCGAATTTCGGCGGGGCAACTTGAGTCTAAACTAAACCTGCGCCCCCGCGCTCAATCGCCGTAACCGCATCGGTAGACGCCGCTTAAGCCCTGCTCGAATTTCCCC
>DSBX01000313.1 GCA_011049385.1 Caldifarciminota bacterium
ACCGGGCGGGCAGGTCCGGGCCGTCCTCGCCCAGTGCGAGGAGCCGGCGCAGGGCCTCGAGCCGCCAGCGGTGCGCGCCCTTCTCGCCGAGCCAGTCGGCCAGTACCCGGAGCAGGGTCTTCGGAATCTCGCCCGGCGCGTAGCGTGCGGCAAGCTCTGCAGTCTCAAACAGTAACGCGGGCGAGACGTCGGCTTCGAGTAGTGCCAGCCAGTCATCCTCGAGCAGTTCGTACTCGTGCTGGCCGAGGTGGCGGCGGAAATCCTGGGTCGGGTCCGTCATCTGGGGCAAGGATACGGCGCAGGAACGGGCTGGTCAAGGAAGAATCCGCGGGGGAGAGGTCTTGCAATCCGGGCGGCCGGCGATATGCTGACTGCCATGCGGCCGGGCTATCTTGTTGACGGCTATAACGTCATCCACCGCGAGCCGGTGCTCAAGCTCCTGCTCGACGCCGACGCCGAGAGCGCGCGGGAGAAGCTGATCGGGCTCCTGGCCGACTTCCGGGCCCAGCGCCGGGTGCGGATGACGGTCGTCTTCGACGGCCGGGCCGGCACCGGGCTCGATGCCCATACCCGGGCGCTCGGTGTCGAAGTCGTCTATGCCCGGTACCCGGAGAGCGCGGACGACCGCATCGTCGCGCTGGTCGGTCGTTCCAGACATCCCAGGTCGCTCACCGTCGTCAGTTCGGACCGGGGTCTTGTCGCCCGGTGCCGGGACCACGGCGCTCATTCGCTCGGCGCGGAAGAGTTCCTGGCCCGGGCCAGGGAAGCGCGTTCCGGCCAGGCCCCGGGCCGGACGTCCGAACCCGGTGAAAAACCGGAGATGAAGCCGGGTGACAGCGCGGAATGGGCTGAGTACTTTCGAAAGGGTGGCGTGGATGTGGACAGTGGAGACGGCGTCTGGTGAGGTCGGGCACGGCCCTGCTTCTCTTGCTGGTAGCGGCCGGGCCGGCACAGGACCAGGCAATCACGCTCTCGCTTGCGCTCGCGGACACGCTCCGGGTCGAGATCTCGCTCTCAGGCCGAGGTATGATTGCGCCGGGCAGGCTTCAGCTCCTGCGCAGTACCTCACGGCTCGACGGCGAGCCGTACACCATCGCCCTGCCGGTCACGGTGCGGACTTTCGACAAGCAGGCGCCGGGCCGGCTCAACCTCACCGACACGATGGTTGCGCACAATGTCCGTTACCACTACCGGGTGCGCCTGCTCGGGCCGGGTGGTCGGTTGCGCTGGAGCGAGCCTGACTCGGTGGACATACCCGACGCCGAGCTCGGCCGCATCACCGGCTCCAGCCTGCTCATAGACAAACTCAACTACTTCCTCGAAGTCCGCTACGGCGGACTCACCCGTAAGCGCTACCCGGTCGCACTCGGCCGGGACCCGCGCCGACGCAAGCTCCACCAGGACAACGCCACCACGCCCGAAGGCATCTACCGCATCGCGGACGAACAGCCCCGGGCTCGCTACCACAAGGCCTTCGACCTCGACTATCCCAACCTCGCGGACCGGACCCGGTACCAGGCCTGGCGCGGTGCGGGCGGGAAAGGCGCAGGGATAGGCGGCGAAATCCAAGTCCACGGCCAAGGTATTGACGGCAACTGGACGCACGGCTGCATCGCGCTTCGCAACGAAGACATGGACGAACTCTTCGAGCATCCCCGGGTCGGCAAGGGCATGCCGGTCTACATCGTCGGCACCGAACTCGACCGCGGCGACATCCAGAGCATTCTCGATTACCGGCCGCGGGTGGAGATAATCCGTATCCAGCGCCGGCTGGCCGCGCTCGGGCTTTACGAAGGCAAGCTTGACGGCGAAGTCGGCCGAGGCATGCGGCGGGGTCTGGCGAAGTTCCAGCGCGAAAACGGCCTGCCGGTCACGGCCCAGCTCGACCGACGCACCTCGCAACTCCTCGCGGACGACTGAATCGGGGCTGAATCTGTCGCGTGGTCGGTGACGGACCCGGACGCCCTCCGGGGCTCTCCGGTTGCAACTCCGGGCGTCGGCACCGACCGGCCGGAAGAGACCGGCAAGGAGTGAACGGTCCGGACTGCGGCAGCCTGTGCGGTAGAGCAGGCAACGGGCAGGTCGGCGGCGGGTGTGCCACGGACGCCGCCGCGCAGTCGGCCGGGACCGCTCGCGGACCGGGGACAGGGGTATACCCCGGGTATACCCCCGGACGGTTCAGCCACACGCCTGAAGAACCAACCGGAGGGCACCCGGAATCCCCTGCTTTGCCGTTCGTTTCGGTTGTCGCTTAGTGCGGTAACAGCTTCCAAGTGAAACGCTTATCGCGTCCAGGGTTCGAGAAACCTCCGCCCGACGACCGCCGGTCGCTGGCGTCTATCCCGCCCCGTCCGGGTTTGGTACCGACCCACCGGCCCGCAGGTGGAACAGCCAGGGAAAGAAGGCGACCGGGTGTACCCGACAGCCCGGTTGACCGGTCGTGGAGTCGGAGTATACTTGGCAGGTGCAATGGGTAAGCCAGCTGGACAAGATTGCCTTCATCGGCAACTATGTCCCCCGGCGTTGCGGTATCGCGACCTTCACGGCCGACATCTGCGAAGCGGTCGCCCGCGAAGCGCCCGAGATCACCTGCCTGGTCGCGGCGATGAACGATACCGCCGAAGGCTATGCTTATCCCGAGCGGGTCGCGTTCGAGGTCGCGCAGAAGGACCTCGGCCAGTATCGCCAGCTCGCCGATTACCTGAACATCACTCACGTTGACCTGGTCTGCGTCCAGCACGAATTCGGTATCTTCGGCGGCCCGGCCGGCAGTCACCTGCTGTTGGCCCTGCGGCGGTTGCGGATGCCGATTGTCACCACCCTGCATACGGTCCTCAAGGAGCCGACCGAGCAGCAGCGGCAGGTGATGATGGAGTTGTGCCGGCTTTCCACCCGGCTGGTGGTGATGAGCGAGCGTTCGGCCGGCTTCCTGACCGGGGTCTATGGCATCCCGGCGGAGAAGATAGACCTGGTTCATCACGGCATACCGGACATGCCTTTCGTTGACCCCAACTACTACAAGGACCTGTTCGGGGTCGAGGGCCGCCGGGTGATGCTGACCTTCGGCCTGCTCTCGCCGAACAAGGGCATCGAGGACGTCATCAAGGCCCTGCCCGCGGTGACCCGGAAGTTCCCGGACGTCGTTTACCTCGTGCTCGGCGTCACCCATCCCAACGTCAAGCGCGAGAAGGGCGAGGAGTATCGCATCGGCCTCCAGCGGTTGAGCCGGGACCTCGGGGTCGGCGACAACGTCATTTTCCACAACCGCTTCGTTGACATTGACGAACTCTGCCGTTTCATCGGTGCGGCGGACCTTTACGTCACGCCCTACCTGAACCCGGCCCAGGCGGTTTCCGGCACGCTGGCCTACTCGCTCGGTACCGGCAAGGCGGTCATCTCGACCCCTTACTGGTATGCCGAGGAACTGCTCGATGACGGCCGCGGGATGGTGGTGCCGTTCCGCGACCCGGACGCGCTGGCGCGGGCGATAACCGGGCTTTTCGCCAACGAGGCCGAGCGGCACACGATGCGGAAGCGGGCTTACGCTTTCGGTCGGCAGATGATATGGAAGGAAGTGGCGCGCGGATATCTGGGAGTCTTCCAGCGGGCCGCCCGCGAGCGGCAGTATGCGCCGGCGGTCTCCGGCCCGGCGGTCGAACCGGAGACGCCGGACCTGCCCCTGCCCGAACTGAACTACAACCACCTGTTGACCCTGACCGACGATACCGGTGTCATCCAGCATGCCCGCAATACCATCCCCAATCTCGAGGAAGGTTACACGATTGACGACAACAGCCGGGCGCTGATTATCGCCCTGCGCGCCTGGCAGGCCGAACACGACATCGCCATCCTGCTTCGGCTTGTCACCCGCTGTCTTGCCTTCATTGACTTCGCGTTCAACCGCGAGAACGGCCGGTTCCGCAACTTCCTCGGCTACGACCGCCGTTGGCTGGAAGAGGTCGGGTCCGAAGACTCCCACGGCCGCACGCTCTGGGGCCTGGGCACGGCCATCAATGCGCGGTCCCAGGATGGGGCGATGGCCCACGCGGTGAACCTCTTCGACCTCGCCCTGCCGGTGGTCAAGTCGTTCACCAGCCCCCGGGCCTGGGCCTACACACTGCTGGGCCTGTCCTCGTATGTCAAGCATTTCCCCGGTGCGCGGACCGCCCGCCGGTACCGCAAGCTGATCGCCCGGCGCCTGTTCGAACTGTACCAGTCCAGCGCCGCGCCGGATTGGCCCTGGTTCGAGCAGTCGCTCGCCTACGCCAATGCCCGGCTCAGCCAGGCGCTCATCCAGGCCGGCGACGAACTGGCCGACGAAGAGATGGTTCGGTCCGGGCTCCGGTCGCTCGAATGGCTGATGGAAATCCAAACCGCGCCGGCCGGCCATTTCATGCCGGTCCCCAACACCGGCTGGAAACGGTCCGGCCCCCGCCCGCGCTTCGACCAGCAGCCGATTGAGGCGCA
>DSBX01000237.1 GCA_011049385.1 Caldifarciminota bacterium
CCATCGCCCGGGCGATGGTCAAGCGGCCGGAGGTGGTGCTGGCCGATGAGCCGACCGCGAACCTCGACGCCGAGAACTCGCACCGGATCTTGAAGACGCTGGTGGAGCTGAACCGCGAACTGGGCACGACCTTCATTTTCTCGACCCACGACGAGAAGGTCATCGGCTACCTCCGGCGCAAGGTGACGCTCTTCGACGGCGCGGTCGCCGAGGACCGTCGGCAGGAGCCGACCGGGGAGGCTCGATGACGATTCTGCGGCTGGCGGTGCGCAACCTGCGCGGGGCCGGCATCCGGACCTGGCTCAACGCCTTCGCGCTGTCGCTGGCCTTCGTCGCCATCATCTTCGGGCAGGGGTTGTTGCAGGGGATGAACCGGCAGGCGGAGGATGCGTCGGTGGCCTGGCAGTACGGCGGCGGGCAGTACCGGCAGGAGAACTACGACCCCCACGACCCGCTCACGCTCGAAGCGGCGCGCGCGCCCCTGCCGCCCGAACTGCGGGCTTTGGCCGAGGCGGGCCGGGCCGCGCCGGTGCTCATCATCCAGGGGAGCATTTACCCCGGGGGGCGGATGATGCCGGTGCAGGTGCGCGGCATCCCGCCCGACCAGCGGGTGGTGGCGATACCGACCGCGGCGCTGGCCGGGGACGGCGAGGTGTTGCCGGTCCTGCTCGGCGCGCGGATGGCGCAGGCGGCCGGGCTTGAGGTCGGCGACTACGTGACGGTGCAGTGGCGCGACGCCCGGGGCGCGTTCGACGCCCGCGATGCGCGCGTGGCCGAGGTGATGCGGACGAGCGTGGAGACGGTGGACAAAGGCATCGTCTGGGTGCCGCTGGCGCGTCTGCAGGAGCTGACCGGACTTGCCGACGCGGCGACGCTGGTGACGGTCGAGCGCGGCCTGCGAAGGCCGCCCGCGGTCGCGGGCTGGGATTTCCGCGGCCCGGACTACCTGCTCGCCGACCTGCGGCAGATGGTGCGCTCCAAGAGCGCGGGCCAGGCGCTGATGTTCGGGGTGCTGTTCCTGCTGGCGATGCTGGCGATATTCGACACCCAGTTGCTATCGGTCTTCCGCCGGCGCCGGGAAATCGGGATGCTGGTCGCGCTGGGGATGACCCGGGCGCAGGTCATCGCCCTCTTTACCCTCGAAGGCGCCCTGCACGCGGTGCTCGCCGCGCTGGTCGGCGCGGTCTACGGCGCGCCGCTGTTCATCCTGCTGGGCCGGCACGGGTTCACCGTCCCGGGCGGCGACACCTGGGGTTTCGCCATCGGCGAGCGGATCCACCCGGCCTACACCGCCGGGCTGGTGCTGGGCACGACCGCGCTGGTGTTCGTCGTCGCGACGGTCGTCGCCTGGTTGCCGACGCGGCGGATCGCGAAACTGCGGCCGACCGACGCCCTGCAGGGCAGGGGGGGCTGATGCTGGCTTTTCTTGCCAAGGGGCTCCTGCGCGACCGGAGCCGGAGCCTGTTCCCGCTCCTGACGGTGGCGGTCGGCGTGTCGCTCTGCGTCCTGCTCGATGCCTACATCCGGGGCGCGCGGGACGGCATCCTGCGGACGACCGCGAGTTTCGTGAGCGGCCACGTCCGGGTGACGACCCGGGCCGCGGCCCGGGAAGGCGTCGGCGCTTCGAACGAGCTTGCCCTGCTCGACGCCGCCGCGCTCCAGGATGAGCTGGAACGGGACCACCCGGGCGTGGACTGGACGCCGCGCATCCGGTTCGGCGGCCTGCTCGACGTGCCCGACTCGGCCGGGCGGACGAGGGCCCAGACCCCGATTGCCGGGATGGCGGTTGACCTCGCGCCGGACGGCCCGGAGCGGAGGATTCTCAATCTCGAACAGGCGCTCGTCTCCGGCCGCCTGCCCGAAGCGCCGGACGAGGTGCTGGTCGCGGCGGAACTGGCCCGGCGCCTGGAACTCGGCCCGGGCGACCGGCTGACGCTGGTTTCCTCGACGATGCACGGCGCGATGGCGGTGCACAATTTCATCCTCGCCGGCACGGTGCGGTTCGGCATCACCGCGATGGACCGGGCCGCGATGCTCGCGCCGATCGAGGGCATCCGGCCGGCGCTGGATATGGCCGACGCGGCGGACGAAATCCTGGGCTTTCTGCCCCGGTTCCAGTATGACGACCGGGAGGCGGCGCGACTCGCGGCGGCCTTCAACACCGGCCGCGGCGAGGGGGACGACGAGTTCGCGGCCGAGATGAACACGCTCCGCACCGCCAGCGGGCTGGGCGGGATGATGGACCTGATTGACTACGCCTCGGCGTTGATTGTCGGGCTGTTCGTGGTCGCGATGTCGGTCGTGCTCTGGAACGCCGGGTTGATGGGCAGTCTGCGCCGGTACGGTGAAATCGGCATCCGGCTCGCCCTCGGCGAACCCAAGGGCGCGGTCTACCGCGCCCTGCTCGCCGAGTCCCTGCTCATCGGGCTGGTCGGCTCGGCGCTGGGCACGCTGGTCGGGCTCGGGTTCAGTTACTACCTGCAGGAAGTGGGTTTCAATATCGCCGGGATGATGCAGGATGCGACGATGGTGATGGACGACGTCATCCGGGCGCGGATTGCGCCGCCGAGCTACATCGTCGGGTTCCTGCCCGGTTTGCTGGCGACCTTCGCGGGCGCGGCGATTTCCGGGCTCGGGGTCTACCGGCGGCAGACCGCGTCACTGGCAAAGGAGTTCTCGGGATGAACATCTGTTTCTGGTTCGCAGTACTTGCCATCGCGGCCGTGGAGCCGCCCGACGGCAACGCCCTGCTCGCGCGGGTGGACGCCAACATCGGCTCGAACGGAAAGGTGATCGTCAGCGAGATGATCATCCAGGGCCGGCGCGGCGGTCGCTCGGTGCGGACGATGTCCTGGGTCAGCGGCACGGACCGGGCTTTCACCGAGTACCTGGCGCCGGAACGGGAGCGCGGCACCAAGATGCTCAAGCTCGGCGACCGGCTCTGGACCTACTCGCCCCAGAGCGACCGGACCATCTCGATTTCCGGTCACATGCTGCGCCAGTCGGTGGCGGGGTCGGACCTGTCCTACGAGGATATGATGGAAGACCCGAAGCTGACCAACCTCTACTCGGCCGAGGTGGTCGGCCCGGACTCGGTCGGCGACCGGCCGGCCTGGCTCTTGGAACTCAAGGCCCGGGCCGAGGGCGTCGCCTACCAGCGCCGCCGGCTCTGGGTGGACCGGGAGCGCGACCTCATCCTGCGTGAGGAACGGCTTTCCGCGGCCGGCCGCCTGCTCAAGACGATGGAAGTCCTGAGCGTCGGGCGGTACGAGGGGCGCTGGCTGGCGGACCGGGCGGTGTTTCGCGACGCGCTCCGCGAGGGCGGCGGCACCGAAATCCGCATTGACTCCATCGCCTTCGACGTCGTCATCCCGGAACACATCTTCTCGACCGCTTCCCTGCGGCGATAGCGGCCCCGGGTTGCAGTGCCGGCGCGGGCGGGTACTCTCAGGCGTGAGTCGGCCATCCCGTTCCGTTGTCTGCGCCGGGCCGGTTGACACCGCCCGGCCCCACTTCGCGGTCGTCCATTCGCTGTTCAAGCAGACCGTGGCCCGGGTCGGCCGGGCCGGAGTGGACGACGGCATCGCGCTCGAGTTCCTGCTGGGCGAAGACCCGCAGGCGGAGAAGGTGCGGGTGCAGGTGAGCGCGGACCTCGACGCGAAGCTCGCCCGGCTCGGCCCGCTGGCCGCTTCCCCGGACGAGTTGTTTCGCCTGCTGGTCGAGTCCTGCTGTCACCCGTCCAACCTCTACACCGAGGTGCACTGGCTCTACGTTGACCCTGCCTGCCCGGAGCCCGGCGCTTGAACGGCTCCCCGGTCCTGCCGCCGACCGTTGACCTGCACTGCGACAGCATCCTCTTTCATCTCGACCGCCGGCGGGATTTGACCGTCTGGTCCGATGAGGGCCACCTCGACCTGCCCCGGATGCGCGAAGGCGGGCTCGACGCCGAAGTCTTCGCGGTGTTCGTGCACCCGGCGACACACGCGCCGGGCCGGCGGCTTCTGGTCGCCCGGGCCGGGCTGGCCGGGCTGGCGCGGCTCTGCGAGGAAGCGCCGGGCGTCGTGCGGGCGCTGTCGCCGGACGAACTCGAGCGCGGCCGGGCCGAGGGCCGGCTTTGCGCGATTCCCGCGGTCGAGGGCGGGCACGCGCTCGACGGCGACATCGGCCGGCTCGAGGAACTCCACGCGCTCGGCGCGCGGGTGCTGACCCTGACCTGGAACAACTCCAACGAGCTGGGCCGCTCCTCTATGGAGCCGGACGGCACCGGCCTGACCGCGACCGGCCGCGAGGCGGTGCGGCGGCTGAACGCGCTCGGGATGGTCGCGGACCTGTCCCACGCCGCGCCCGAGACCTTCTACGACGCGCTCGAAGTATCCACGGTCCCGGTCATCTGCTCACACTCGGCCTGCCGGGCACTGCGCGACTTCCCGCGCAACCTCGACGACGAGCAACTTCGGG
>DSBX01000375.1 GCA_011049385.1 Caldifarciminota bacterium
GCGACGGTACTCATCAGCATGGCTGTTAGTTGATGGGAGGAGCAATGCCGGGACGAGACGGGACAGGTCCGACAGGACAAGGGCCGAAGGCAGGACAGGGCAGGAGCAGAGGCACGGGCCGGGGATTCGGCGCCGGGTCAAGCGGTGAATGTGTCTGCCCGGCCTGCGGCACGAGAGCGCCGCATCGGCGCGGCGTTCCCTGCAGTTCGGTTAAGTGCCCGAAGTGCGGGGCAACCATGGTGCGGGAGGACTGATGCCGATATATGAATACAAGTGTGACTGCGGCCGGGAGGTCGAGGACCTGCGCAAGGCATCCGAGGCGGACGCCAAGTGCATCTGTCCGGACTGCGGAAAGCCGATGAAGCGCAAGCTGTCGGCCCATTCCGGGGTGCGGATGGGCGGCGGTGGGGGCGGAACCTGCTGCGGCCGGTCGGAGCCCTGCGGTGCGCCGCCCTGCGCGGACGGCGCCTGCCGGCTGCCGGACTGAGCGGAAGTGGTCGTTACCGTTGCCAGTGGCAAGGGCGGGACCGGCAAGACCACGGTCGCGGTCAGCCTCGCGTTGGCGACCGGCGGTCAGTACCTTGACTGTGACGTCGAGGAGCCGAACGGCCATATTTTCCTGAAGCCGGTGATAACCGGCAGTACGCCGGTCAACAAGCTGGTGCCGGAGATTGACCTCGACAAATGCAACTTCTGCCACGAATGCTCGCGGGCGTGCGTCTACCACGCACTGGCGGTATTGAAGGACCAGGTGCTGGTCTTCCCGGAACTCTGCCATTCCTGCGGGCTGTGCGCGTGGGTCTGCCCGACCGGCGCCATCAGTGAGAAGAGACTGCCGGTCGGCGTGGTCGAGACCGGCGCGAGCGGCAGGACCGGTTTCGTACAGGGCCGGCTGAATGTCGGCGAGCCGATGGCGGTGCCGGTCATCCGGGCGGTCAAGAAGGAGATTCACACCGAGCCGGGCGCAATCCTGGACGCACCACCGGGTAGTTCCTGCCCGGTGGTGCAGTCGGTGCTGGGCAGTGACTATTGCCTGCTGGTGACCGAGCCGACACCGTTCGGACTGCATGACCTCCGGATTGCGGTCGAGACCCTGCGCCGGCTCGGCGTCAGGTGCGGGGTCGTCTTGAACCGCTGTGATATCGGCGACGACAAGACCGAAAACTGGTGTCGAGACGAGGGCATCCCGGTGTTGATGCGGATTCCGCACGACCGGCGCATCGCCGAGAGCTACTCCCGGGGCCGGTCGCTGGTCGAAGCCCTGTCCGGGTACCGGGACGACTTCATTGAACTCTGGCGGCGCATCCGGGAGTTGGCGGCGTGAGCGGGCTGGTCCGACAGCTCACGGTCATCAGCGGCAAGGGCGGGACCGGCAAGACGGTCGTCTCGGCGTCGTTCGCGGTCCTGGCCGGCGATTGCGTGCTGGCCGACTGCGACGTGGACGCGGCCGACCTGCACCTGCTGTTCCAGCCCGAGGTGCTGGAGCGGCACGAGTTCAGCGGCGGCAGTATCGCGGCGCGGGATGCGGGGGTTTGCACCGGTTGCGGGAAATGCCGCGAGGTCTGCCGGTTCGGGGCGGTCTCGGACGAGTTCGAGATCGACCCGGTCGCCTGCGAGGGCTGTGGATTCTGCGCCCGAGCCTGCCCGGCGGAAGCGATTGCGATGGAACCCGCGGTCAACGGCGAGTGGTACGTCTCGCGGACCCGGTGTGGGATGATGGTCCATGCCCGGCTCGGCCCGGCGGAGGAGAACTCGGGCAAGCTGGTCACCGCGGTCCGGAAGCGGGCGGCCGCGCTCGCCGCGGAACGCGGAGCCTGGTGCGTGATTGCGGACGGGCCGCCGGGCATCGGCTGTCCGGTCATCGCGGCCATTACCGGCGCGGATTTCGTGCTGGTCGTGGCCGAGCCGAGCCTGTCCGGCATTCACGACCTGAAGCGGGTAACCGGGGTGGCGGAACGATTCGGCATCCCGGTCGGGTGTCTCATCAACCGGTTCGACATCAACCTTGAGAACGTCCGCGAGCTGGAAGGCTGGTGCCGCGAGCAGGGGGTCAAGCTGGTAGGCAGGGTGCCTTACGACGAGGCGGTGACGCGCGCGATGGTTGCGGGCCGCACCGTGGTCGAGGACGGGCAGTCGTCGGCACGGGCGGCAATCAAGGCGGCCTGGCTGGAGGTGCGGAGATGCCTGGTGGCGAGCTGAACGACGGGCCGGACGCTTTCGATTCGATGCAGGAGGAGATCCTGCGCCGGGCGGCGGCGGTCTACCCGCCGAAGGTGATGGAACTCTGGCGGAATCCGCAGAACGCGGGCGGGCTGGAAGACCCGGACGGTTATGCCTGCATCACCGGGCCGTGCGGGGATACGATGCAGATTTGGCTCCGCGTCGCGGAAGGCAGAATCGCCGAGGCGACGTTCTGGACCGACGGCTGCGGCCCGAGCATCGTCTGCGGGAGCATGGTGACGATACTGGCCCGGGGGCGGACGGTCGAGGAAGCTGTCGCAGTTGACCAGCAGGCGGTACTGGACGCCCTGGGCGGCCTGCCCGAGGAGAGCAGACACTGCGCGCTGCTGGCCGTGCGCACGCTGGCCGAAGCGGTCGGCGAGGCCGGAAGACGAAAGGAGACGAGATGAAGAAGCTGGCGCTGTTCGCGTTCAGCCCGGACCCGGGCTGTTTCTCCCACGTTATGCTCAACGCGCTCGAGATGCGCGACCGGGGCTGGGAGGTGAAGATAGTGCTTGAGGGCGAGGCGACGAAGCACGTCGCGGTGATGCGCAACGAGACCAAGCCTTACCACGCGCTCTACCGCCGGACCTTGAACGAAGGGCTGTTCGACTGCGTCTGCAAGGCCTGCGCGACGAAGTTCGGCGTGCTTCAGGCCGCGATCGAGCAGGATATCAAGGCCTGCGACGAGATGGAGGGCCACCCGGCGGTCGGCCGCTACCTCGCCGACGGTTGGGAAGTGCTGGTCTTCTGAGCGGCGATGCATTGCGCTGACTGCGAAGACAAGGCCTGTTACCAGGGTAAGGACTGCCCGGGACTGGCCGAAGAAACGCTCAAGGCCTACGAGGACGCGGAGACGCTGAAGCTGACCCGGACCGCGTCCGCGCTCGAAGGCCGTCATTACATGGCGCTGAACCGGGTGCAGGAGCTCATTCGTTTTGCGCGGGAGATGGGCTATCGTCGGCTCGGGCTGGCGTTCTGCATCGGGCTGAGCGAAGAGGCGCGCCTGCTCAACGAACTGCTGGTGAAGCGTTTCGAGGTCGAGTCGGTCTGCTGCAAGGTCTGCGGAGTGGCGAAGGAGCGGCTCGAATTGGAGAAGATCGACGACGGCCGGTTCGAGGCGATGTGCAATCCGGCCGGGCAGGCGCTGGTCCTGAACCGGGCCGGGACCGACCTGAACATCATCCTCGGGTTGTGTCTCGGTCACGACATCATCTTCACGAAGCACAGCGCGGCGCCGGTCACGACGCTGGTGGTCAAGGACCGGGTGCTGGCGCACAACCCGGTCGGCGCGCTGTACTCGAACTACTGGCGGAAGCGAATCGCAAGGGAGCTCGAAGACGATGAGCGGGCGTGACCGGAGAGCCGGGGATACGAGGCGGGTTTCGGAGGACCGAAAGCCGGTCATGTCCCCGGAGTCGCCGTTCGACGCGCTGGCCGAGAAGTACGACGGCTGGTACGACGGCAAGGGCCGGTTCGCCTTTCGGACCGAGTTGGCCGCGCTTCGGCCCCTGCTGACTGGCCTCGACAAACCGTGGCTCGAAATCGGGGTCGGCACCGGCCGGTTCGCACAGGCGCTCGGCATCACACACGGGATCGATCCGTCCGAGGAACTGCTCAAGCTCGCCCGGGCCCGGGGCATCGAGGTGCTCTGGGGCGAGGGCGAGGAGACCGCTTACCGGGCGCAGAGCTTCGGGACGGTGTTTCTGCTTACGACCTGGGCGTTTCTCAGTGACCGGCAGGCGGTCCTGCGCGAATGCCGGCGGATTCTCAAGCCCGGCGGTCGGGTCGTGAACGCGTATCTCGACCGTGACGGCTCGTGGGGGAGAGGCTACGACGCGAAGGCCCGCGCAGGCCACCCGCTCTTCGGCAAGGCCCGGTTCGCCACGCACCCGGAAGTCGTGGCCGAGTTCGAGCAGGCCGGGTACGCGGTCGAGCGGACCGTCTCCGCACTCTTCCTCGGACCCGGAGAATGCGACCGGGTCGAGGAGCCGCGCGAGGGTTACGTCCCGGGCGCGAGCTTCGTCACGGTAATCGCCCGGGCGGACTGAAGCCGGGCAGAGGGATTGACGGGCCGGGGGTGCAGGGGTCCAGGCCGGAAGGGCGTGACTCAGCGGCAGGACCGCAACTCCGGCCGAGGCGCGAACAAGGGCAAACCCGGGACACTTCCCATATTTATCGCATGCCCTTCAGCCTCGGCCGTCCGGCGCGA
>DSBX01000331.1 GCA_011049385.1 Caldifarciminota bacterium
AAATATGCTTAAGTGGCGTTTTGGGAACGAATGTTGCTAGTGGTATTGGCAAGGAGTCCGGCAGGGTAACGGAGCCGAGCAGGCCGCCTCGGCGGCATCCGGGCCGTCCCTCGCGGCCTTCCCGACCCCGGCCCGAGCCGGACAGGAACAAGAAGGAGGCTCTCATAAGCAAGCTCATGGCCGTCACGGTCGGGCTGGTCTGTCTTTCTGCAGTAGCGCCAGCACAACTGTGGCAGAACGGTGGATTGGTCGCCCCCATGGGTCAGTCAGGTTTCTCGGCTTCGGCGGCGCGCACTGTCGTTGCGCCGACGCCACACTTAACGCACGCGGTCTACTCTGGCGGCGACCAGTCGGTGTACTACGCCATAACGACCAACCAAGGTCTTGCTTGGACCACATCGGCCATCACACCCGCCGGAACGAGTTGTCGCTACCCCGCAGTAGGAGACCAATCGTGACAGCGGCGATAATCGTCGTCGCCTGTCTGGCCGTATGGGTCGTCGGCCTACTGTTGGCCGCAAGGTTCATACCACGGAGGTGACAATGACACCAAAGCCGGTTCGTCCAGGAAACACCTGCCCGGTTTGCGAGAAGGGCAAGATGCCCCTCGAAACGGCGCGAACGAACCGCACATAGTGTGGGTGCAGATAGTTTCAGGAGACCGCGGGGAAATCTGGTATCGTATGCCCAGCGGCATAAGCGTGAGACTGACGGCACCCGGGGTCACCAATGCCACCCGGCCTGCGGTAGCAACTAACGCGACCGGTGACCTTGTGGTAGTTGCCTGGCGTAGTCACGACCCGAGTTCACAGAGCCTGCGCTCCCGTCGGTCCACTGATGGTGGAGTCTCTTGGGGTCCCGAGAGCGTAATCTGGCAGGACCCGCTCACATACCTAATGACGTACCCGTCGCTGGAGTTCGGAACGGGTGAGACGCTACACATCGCTTGGAGTCACTATTTTGACGGCAGCATCAACATCTGGTATCGTCGTTCCAATGATGGCGGTGCTTCATGGCAGAATCGTCACCTGCTCTGGTCCGGCAGTGCGGATTCAGGAGACGAGTACGAGCCGGGGGACCGGGGGCCGGTGCTGGCGGCCGGTTCCACTGGTCGAGTCGACGTGGCTTGGGTCTACTACGAGATGACCGACCACAACTCATTGTATGCTATCTCCTCGGCGGACGAGGGCACAACCTGGCCTTCTCCACAGCAGGCCGCCCAACTTGCCGGCCCGGGCTTCCTCACCGAGCCGACGATAGAGACCGACAACCGCGGCCTGTCCTATGTCCTCTGGGAGGAGGTGGTGCATGGGACCCCTCGAGTTATCAGCCGTCGGTCTCCCAACCTGGCTGCGGGATGGCTCCCGCCGGACACGCTGAAGCCTTGGCACACCTACCACAAGGGAAAGCCTCGAGTGGCCGTGGACGACCTCAGCACTTTGCATCTCCTGAAGCTGGACCACACAACCGGAGTGCCATATTCTCACTGGGGCCTTCAGATGCTCTCCAACCACGCTGGCGCGACCGCCTTCAACCAGCAACGCAGAATCACGACGACCACAGACTGGTTTACCGGCGCGAAGAAGATGGGCATTACTTACGAGGACAACGGCGTCATCTACTACCTCCGCACCACCAACACCGGCAGTAGCTGGTCGCCACCGGAGTCGGTAGGTCCGGGCGAGTACCCTGCTCTGGTAGTTCAAGAAGGCAGCGGTTCTCCCCGGATAGCTTACCTCAAAGACGGACAGGACATCATGCTTGCGGTGCCAAGCCTCGGTGGCTGGCAGCACTACACCGTGTTCGAAGGCAACCTGCCCTATGTCCGGCCCGGCCCCCCTGCTGCCTGCTATTCGTCCTGGTTCCACAACGGAACGGTGCGGGTAGCATACTCGGTTCATGAGCACTTGGGGGAGTTCGGGCCGCCGACGCACAATCACATCTACCTGAGCGAGATAGTCCCCGGATATCCCCCAGTCACCCAAGTCCTACACACATCCACCCTTGAGCTGTCTCGGTCACCGACCGTGGCGTACTTCCCGGAATTCCCGAGCGACAGGCTGTACGTTGCTTGGGAAACAGAACCTGTGATACTGTACCGTTCTCGGGAATCCGGAGTCTGGTCCGGATACCTCGGAGTATCCGACTCCTACTCAAGCCCGGCTCGGAACCCGTTCATGGAAGCCTACGGTGACAAAGCCTTCTGCGTCTGGCGAGGGCCGAACACACCCGGCGGAGAGCCTGGTGACATTTGGCGGGGCAGACGACGGATATCTGACCTCTCGTCGAGTTGGTATCTCAAAAACCAGAGCGAGAGCCCCTACCGAGCATCCGAATACCCGGTCCAGACCGGGCGATTCGCGTCTTTCTGGCAGGAACACGTATCAGGTGACAACTGGGACATCTGGTACCGGTGGGAAAACGAACCACCTGAACCGTTCTACCAGTCGCCCAACCCGGCTTCGTATCCACATGCAGTAGTGCATTATCACGACAACTGCTACTATTCCAACGCGGTTTGGACCGAGAGGCTTGCCGATGAGGTGTATGAGGTCCGTTTCATACGGGTTCCTCGCATCCCGACCGATACCGACCCCTTTTACGCGGTTGCGACCGGAGAGCCTGACCCATCACCCTACTGTCTACACCGGGATTCAACGCTTGTCTATCGCCACACACGAGCCGACTTCGGCTACAGACAGTTGCGCTACCAACTGCCGTTTCTCCATCCCTCTGACCGGTACTCTGTCTGGCTCTCCCTGGCTAACCCCGGCCGTGAACCGGCGGACCTCACCATATCCGCTGACGGCATCCTGCTGGCCAAGGCACGGGTATTGGCCGACGCGACAATATCCGGATGGCTTGACCTGCCTGACCGACTGCACTACGATGATGCAATGGTCGCGTTGGAGCTACGCACTTCCGGGTCAGGCATAGCCCTGACCGAGTTGAAGGTCAGCGAACTCGACCGCCGCCCGAAAGGGGGCGGCATTCAATCGGCCAACCGGACCGGTCGAACCCCTGAACTCGGCCTGCATGCCGGTCCGAGCATTGCCGGCGGGCGAATTGAGTTGTCCCTGGCCCTGACCGAGCCGGCCCGGGTCAGACTCAGCATCTACGACAATGCGGGCCGGGAACAGCGCCGGGTGTACGACGGCAGCATCGAGCCGGGCCGTCAGGCCTGGACCTGGGACGGAACGGACGGCAATGGACGCGGATTGCCGGCCGGAGTATACTTCTGCCGTGCTGATGCGGAAGGCGTTACCGCGACGGTTCGGCTGGTGCTGGTACGCTGATGAGGTCATCCTGGTGGGTGCTGCTGCCGGTTCTGCTGGCAGCAGCACCCCTGCCCGGCAACACACTGCGTATGAGACGAGTGGCCAGCATCCCGATCAGGCCTGAGCTAAGTCAAGCCGCTGTCGTGATCGGCGACACTGACCAGGACGGCCGGCTTGAAGTACACTTCCGCGCCGGCACCGGTAGACCCGGGGACCCGTGGCGCCGGGAGGCATGGGAGTACCGCGCGGTCAACTCCTGGCAGCTCGTGCACGCTGACACAAGCGTGTACCCGTACCCATCAGAGCCGGTAACAGGCAACTTCTTCCCCATGGCGGTCGGCGACTTCGACGGCGACGGCCTATCCGATATCGTCGGGTTCTTTCCGGTCGTAAGAGATAGTATAGGCAAGGTCGTTGTCGGCATCGTCGAGAGCGAAGCACCGGACTCGTACCCGACCCGTTTGGCTTGGACCGCCAATGAGACGAAGACCTTCTATCCGCATTACGTGGCCTACACCGACCTTGACCAGGACGGCAACACCGAAGTTCTCGCCTCATGGGGAGGTGTTCACATGTGGGAAGCACGAGGAGACGACTCGCTGGTCCAGATACGGCTTCCGCCACATGGCTACTTCCCCACCAGGATGGCCATCGGGGACTTCGATGGCGACGGCCTGATGGAATACGCAACCGGTTTCTCGACCGTGTACGTTCATGAGAACGTCACAGTCGGAACTGACAGCTATGTCCTGGTGTATGAAGAACAGACTCACCGGGCTAACGGCTTCGATGTCTTCAGCGGAGACATTGATGGCAGCGGCGTACCGGTATTCTTCATCTCCTACGATAGCCCAAGAATCCGTACTCTGTGGATGTGGGAAGGAACCGACAACAACCGCTACGAGTCTCACCATGTGGACGTCCGACTGGAGTTCGAAAGCGATGGCTACTACTCCAGCACCTGCGGGGACCTTGACGGCGATGGTACCGATGAGGTCATCTGGGCTACACAGAACGAAGTCGTCATCTACAAGGCCGGACCCGGCAGACAGTTCGAGCAGGTCTGGTCTATCCCCCTGCATCCGGAGAAT
>DSBX01000177.1 GCA_011049385.1 Caldifarciminota bacterium
CTTGCAGCCGCTCCGGCAGAGCCGGTGACCGCGTCGAGCGTTGCGCGGGGCACCTGGCGCTGGGCCGGGAAGGGCATCTCGACCGCCAGTTCGCGCCAGCCCGAGGCCTCGATGCGGACCGAGCGGACGTCGGCCGGGCCGGGCAGGCCGAGCGCGAGGGGCAGGGTCGGGAGTTGGGGCGCGCCCGGGGTCGAAGTGACGTCCATCCCGTCGCCGGTGACGAGAGCGTAGCCGTCCTGTTCGGCGAGCGCGAAATCGGAAGCACGGAAGGTGAAGGACTTTTCGAAACGGGCCGCACCGGCGACGGCCGCGGCGGCGAGCAGGAGCGTGACGGTCAGGCGCATCTTTCCTCCTTGACTACGGTCCCGCCGCAGATGATGACGCGGCAGGGGTTGTGGCCGACCCGGTAGGCGAGGTGCCGGTAATCGGGCAGGTCGGTGATGATGATGTCGGCGCGCCGGCCCGGTTCGATGGTGCCGGCGGCAATGCTCAGTCCCCGGGCGGCGTTGACGGTCACGCCCCGGATGGCCTCGACGATGGTGAGGCCGTAGAGCAGGCAGGCGAGCACGATGGTCAGCGGCTGGCCGGCAAGAGTCGAGGAGCCGGGGTTCAAGTCGGTGCCCAGCGCGATGGTGATGCCGAGCTCGCGCATGCGCGCGACCGGCGGTTTCGCGGTTTCGCGCAGGAAGAAACAGGTCCCGGGCAGGAGTTCGGCCGCGACCCCGGCCCGGGCCATCGCCTCAAGGCCGGTGTCGGACGGCCGGAGCAGGTGCGACGCGGCGAGGGCACCGACCTCGGCCGCGACCTCGGCCCCGCCCGAGCTTTCGATTTCGTCGGCGTGGATGCGGGGCCAAAGCCCGAGCGCTTTGGCGGCTTCGAGGATGCGGCGGCTCTCCCGGGCGGGGAAGACGAAGTTCTCGCAGAAGACGTCGCAGAACCGGGCGAGACCGGCCTCGGCGACCCGGGGGAGCATTTCGTCCACGACCAGTTCGACGTATGCATCCCGGCTTGTTTCCGGCGGCACGCTGTGGGCGCCGAGGAAGGTCGGGATGACCGCCTGCGGCGTTTCGCCGGCGAGGCGGTGAATGGCGCGGAGCATCCGGAGTTCGGTTTCGGTGTCGAGGCCGTAGCCGGACTTGGCTTCGAGCGTGGTCGTGCCCCAGTCCAGCATCTCGGCCAGCCGGGCCCGACCCGAGGCGACGAGTTCGTCCTCGCTTGCGGCCCGGGTGGTCCGGACCGTGTTCAGGATGCCGCCGCCGGCTTCGGCGATCTCGCGGTAACTGCGGCCGGCAAGGCGTTGTTCGAACTCCTCGTGGCGCCAGCCGCCGAAGACCGGGTGGGTGTGCGGGTCCACGAAGCCGGGCAGGACCACGCAACCACGGCAGTCAATGACCCGCTCGCCCGGCCCGGGTTCGAGCCCGGTCCCGACCTCGGCGACCAGCGAGTCGCGGATTCGGACCCCGGCGTCCTCGACGATACCCAACCCCGGACCGGTGAGGGTCAGGAGTTGGGCGACATTGGACAGAAAGAGCGGTTGAGGGGTCGAGGGGCCAAGGCATCCGGCGCAGGTCGAAGTCTCTTCCTTCTTCACTTCAGCCCCGGAGTCCTTGGCCCCTTTTCTCCTACATCTTTATCAGCTTCCGCAACTGGACGACCTCGCCCGCTTCGAAGCGGCAGAGGTAGACGCCGGTCGAGAGCATCCGGCCGCCGTCGTCGCGGCCGTCCCAGTGCGCGGAATGACGGCCTGCGGGCAGGGTGCCCCGGGCCAGGGTTCGGACTAGGATGCCGGCCGCGTTGTAGACCCGGAGTTCGACTTCGGCCGCGCGGGGCAGGGCGTAGCGGATGTCGGTGCCGTTGCGGAACGGGGTCGGACGTACGCCTTCCAGCGCGAAGACGGTCGGCAGTCCGGCCGGCTCGCCGACCGCGGTCGGCGGGATGACTTCGACGGTGTCGCTCCGGCGGTCGTTGGCCGGGTTCTCGTCGCCGATGAGTGCGGTCCAGCAGGCGAACTCGAAGGAGCCGGTCGCATCCGGAATCCAGGAGACGAAGCGGACCGTGTCCGCGTCGCCCGCGGTCAGCGTGACGACGGTTGAGTCATCGTAGTCCGTGCCGATGGTGAAGTGGACCGGGAAGGTTTCGTCGGTGGTGCCGAAGTTGCGCACGATGGCGGTCGGAGTAATCGTGTCGCCGACCTCGACCGTGTCGAGCGGCGCGAGGAGCGCGGTCACGCCGACGTCGGTGAGTTCGCCGGCGACGATGCCGCCGGTGATGACGACACCGTAGGGCTGGGTGCCGCCCGCGGGCACGCTGTAGCCGGAGACACGCAGGGTCCAGGTGCCGGGCTCCGGCTCGTGGACGCGGAACATCTCGAGCGGGTTCAGGCGGTCCGGGTCGCCGGCCGGGTTCTCAACCGACCGGCCGTCGGTGTAGTGGTTGCCGAGGTAGAAAGTGCCGCCCGGGCCTTCGAGCCGGGCGTCGAGGTCGTTGATGAGCGCCGGGTTGGCGCCCGGGGCGGCGGCGGTGTCGGTCCAGACCACGCCGACCCGGAGCGGCATCGTGTCCGAGACCTCGAAGACGTAGTCAACGTAGTCGCCGGTGGCGAGGCCGACGGTGTCGTCGTAGACGAGCAGGCCGCGGGCGTCGGGCACGCCATCATTGAAGAACAGCACCGAGTCGAGGTTGGCCCGGCCCCAGCCGATGTAGTCGCTGGGCACGACGTA
Source organism: Caldifarciminota bacterium (assembly GCA_011049385.1). Taxonomy (GTDB): domain Bacteria; phylum Hydrothermota; class Tepidihabitantia; order Tepidihabitantales; family Tepidihabitantaceae; genus DSBX01. The sequence goes on from DSBX01000177.1 coordinate 2,721, forward strand.
ACTGCCCACGTTCGGGTCGGCCGAGACGAGCACCATCGCCTTGAGCAGGGCGGCGGAAACATAGCCGAAAGTGTCGGCCGGGTTCGGCTGGCCGGACGGGTAGTAGCCCTTGCGCAGGTAGGAGCGTATCTGTCCGACCGCGCCGTTGATGGCCGGCGCGGCCATCGAGGTGCCGCTCATCGAGGTGTAGTCGTTAGTGGTGTTGACCCGGGCGGACATTATCCCCTCACCGGGCGCGGAGATATCCGGCTTGACGCGGTCGTCGTGCCCGGGTCCACGTGAGGAGAAGCTCGACAGCACCGTCGAGTTGGTGCCGTTTTGAAGCGAGGCGACCGCAATGATGGATTTGGAGTTGCCCGGCTCGGTGATGTAGTAGCGGTTGGCCTGTCCCTGGTTGCCGCAGGACTTGACGGTGACGATGTCCCGGTTGAACCAGGAGAAGTGGTCGAACGCGGCCGCGGCGATGGTGTACTGACCGCGTGTACCGGTCCACCAGGAGTTGGAAATCGTCTTGGGTTGGAGCGCCGGGTTGCGCAGGTTCGTGGCGATGGCGGCAAGAGCGCCCGGGATCTCGGTCGCGCTCGGAATCGGGAAGACGTTGGCGAGCCGGGCCTCGCGGCTGTGTCCCTTGTGGGTGCTGGTGCCGCCCATCACCGAGTCGTTGCCGGCGATGGTGCCGCCGACGTGGGTGCCGTGGGAGTTGGCCGAACCCAGGGTCCCCGGGGGGTAACGCTTGAGGACGACCACCTTGCGATGGTTCGGGAACTCGCCGGTGTCGGATATGGCCAGCACGGTGTCGCGGAAGGCATAGTGGTTCTGGTCAAGGCGGCCGTCAATGAAGCCGAGGATTTCGTCCGAGCCGACCACCCCCTGCTCCCAGATGCGTCGTTCGTTCTGGGCCCAGGTCTGGATGACCCATTGAACGTTCGCGTTTTCCGGCTCGGATTCGTGCCATTCCTCGACGCTCAGCACGTACGGCAGGCGGGCGATGGTCTCGACCTGGTCCCGCGAGCAGTCAACTTCGACCGCCTTGAGCGCGTCCGATTCGAGACTGCGAACCGGGGGGAGCCCGAGCGCGGCGAGGTCGGCGACCGCCCGTTCGACCTCGGCGTCGCGGAAGAGGATGACCGACACCCGGCCCCAGCCGGTCTCGGCCAGTGTACCGGACCAGTACTTCAGCCCGGGGTGATAGGGCCCGGCCCAGCGGATGAAGGGCAGGTCCCGCACCTTGTCAATGCCGTCCCGGTCGGCCCGCACGAAAGCGGTGTACCGGGAGTGGAAACCGATGAAGCCGCCGGCGCGGGCCAGGTCCCGCACCTGGTACCCGCGTACCGGGCCGTCGAACTGGACCAGCCAGTACTCGGTTTCGGCTTCGTCGGCCATCAGGCGGCCGGGTATGGGTACCGGTTCGTTTGCCGGGTCGAACTTCGGCCCGTCCCAGAACCCGACCCGGAACTCAGCCGGGGCCGGCGGCAGTGCGTAGCTTCCGCGCATCCCCGGTTGAAGCGGGTTTGCGGCCAGCACCAGCAGGGCCGGGGCCAGTAACAGCAACAGACGTTTCATCGCGTCATCCTTTCTTCGGGCGGAGTGTCCGCCCATCGTGTCGGCCATCACCGATGGCGGGGGTCAGCGTATTTGAACCC
>DSBX01000332.1 GCA_011049385.1 Caldifarciminota bacterium
GGTGGAGACCGCCCGCTTCGAGTAAGTGTCGAGGAAGGCCCGGTGCCCCTTGCTCATCTCGTCCAGCTTGTGGGGTATCCGGATCGGGTCGTTCAGCCCTTCAATCCTCAGTTCGTAGCCGCCCGGGTTGCGGGCGACCGAAATCTGCAGTACCAGCACCTCGGTCATCGGGTTGTCGGCCGCGGCCCGCACCCGGAGCCCGAGCCCGTAGTGAAACGCGCCGTCCGCGCCATAGGACAGCGCCTCCTCAATCGGCCTCACCTCCCGCGGGTGGTACTCCACATTCGGCGGCAGGTAGATGATATCCTCCGGCGGCACCTCCAGGTCGGCAACGAGCTTGGCCGCGAGGTCGGTCGCGAACTCGCGGCAGTGCTTGCGCTGTTCCTCCCAGAAAGAACGGGCCTTGGCGTAAGCGGCGCAGATTTCCTCATACTTCGACATACGGGCCTCCTGATGGTTGTTCGCGGTTGATACGCTCAGGATAGTTCGGCCGGTTCCGCTGTCAAGCGCTCCGGCCGGCCGAAAAGCAGGACCGGGGCACGGTCGCCCCGGTCCCCTGGAGGCACAGCAGGATTACTTCTCGTCCGGCTGGTCGTGCCCGGTGCAGTTCTCGCAGTCTCCCCGGCTGTTGGCCTTGTCCCGGCCGTGACGCATCTGGCCCATGCCGCGGCCGCGCTCTCTCCCGGGCCGGTCCGGCAAGGACCTCAGCTTCTCGCGCTGTTCCGGAGTCAAGAGGTTATGCATCGTCAGCCGGAAGTTGGCCTGGGCTACCGCCAGCTTCTCGCGCAGGCCGGAAATCTCCCTGACCTTGGCGATTATCTGTTTCGCGTTCGGCTTCTCCGCCCACCAGAGCAGTTCGAGTTCGGCCTGCTTGACCCTGACATCGGCCCGGGTCGGCTCGGATTCCTTGACGTGGTTCAGGTGCAGTTCGTCGAGCTTCTGCCGCTGTTCCGCGGTCAGGTCCAGCCCGCGCAGTATCATCCCCCTGCCGTGGCCCATCCGCCAGCCGGTCTCGGCCGGCTCGGCGGACAGGGTGGCGGGCATCAGGACCAGCACCAGCATCGCGGCCAGTACCACGGTCGTGTGTCTTCGGTTCATTCTCGGTTTCCTCCGTCGTTCATCGGTCCCAATCGGTCACGGGCGGCCCGGCACCGCGGCAACGATGACGTTGACCGTTTGGCCCGCAGGGCCAGAGCCCGCGCTGTCGCTCTCATTGGTGCCGGGCCGCCGTGCGTTTCACAATCCTGCTCACTCTCCATCGTCCGGCCGGTCCTCCGGCGGCGGCTCCAACTCCGGCCGGAAGCGCGGGTGCCGGTCGCCGCGCGGCCCGCGATGAGGAGGCCGGCCCGGGCCCCGGCGGTGCATCCACTCCCAGTGCTCGCGCGCCCGCCGCTTGTCCGGGAAGAAGCGGAAGACCTCGCGGCCGGTCGTGAAGGCGACGCGGTTCATCTCCCGGTGAACCGAAGCGAGCCGGTCGAGCAGAGAATCCACCGCCGCCGGGCCCGGCTCTTCCGCGTCGCCCAGCCGCGCCAGCGCCCGCCGGGCCCGGAAGTGCTCCTCGCGGAGCGAGTCCATCTCGGACTCGTGCTCGCAGAGCATGTGGGATATCCGCTCCCGCTTCTCGTGCCGGAGCTCGCGGTAGAACCGGCGCTCGCCGTCCCAGCGCCGGAACCGGTGCCAGACCGACGCCCCGATTGCGCCCGCGTTCAGCGCCAGCGAAACCGCCAGCGCGACCAACAACCAGTAATACTTCGTCATCGCCCGCTCCCGGCCGCCAGCTCAAGATACTCGGTCAGCGACGGCTCATTGTTCACCGCCAGCGGGTCGGCGGCGGTGCCGCCACCGAAAAGGTCGCCGCCGAAAGTCGTCCCGGCCCAGACCCCGGCCGCCACCAGCACCGCGAGCCCGGTCCCGGCCAGTGCCCGCACCCAGGCTGGCCGGCCGCTACGGCGCGACGCGGCCCGGACCTCCGCCATCACCCGGCCCGTGAACCACGGCCCGGGTTCGGGCGCCGCCAGCTCGCCGAGCAGACGCGAATCCGCCTCGAGCGCGGCCCGCGCCGCCCGGCAACCCGGGCACAGCGTGAGGTGCCGCTTGAGCTCCAGAACCTCTTCCGCCCGGAGCTCGCCCGCGAGCAGGGCCGGCAATCTCCTGGTCACCTTGGTGCATTTCATATCTTCACCCTCTCTAGACCCGCCCGGAACCGAATTCCTGCGGTCGCCTGTTCACACGATTCCCTTCCGCCGGGCCGGTTCGAGCAGACGCCGCAGGTTCTGCCGCGCCCGGAAGATGAGCGAATCCACCGCCCGGACCGAACGCCTTAGCGCCCGCGCGGCCTCACGGTAGCTCATCTCCTCGTACTCGACCAGCACCAGCGCCGCCCGCTGGTCCGCGGGCAGTTGCTCCAGCGCGGCCCGCACCGCGGCGACGCGCCGGGCGCGGGCATAACTCTCGGCCGGCTCCGACGCCTCCGGCGCGGGCAGGGACTCGGGCAGTTCCACCGTCGGCTTGCGCCGGGTCGCCCGGTTGATGCAGAGATTGGTCGCAATCCGGTAAAGCCAGGTCTTGAAACTCGCCTCGCCCCGGAACCGGCCGATGCCGCCCCACGCCCGGACGAACGCCTGCTGGGCCAGCTCCTCGGCCTCGGCCGGGTTGCCGCACATCCGGTACAGGTAGCCGAAAAGCGGACGCTGGTGCCTGCGCACCAGCTCCTCGAACGCCGAAAGCCCGCCGGCCTGCGCCGCCCGGACCAGCTCCCGGTCATCGGCCGGCCCGGTCATCACCGACCCGACGCGACCGCACCCAGCCGGTCCGCGAACTCGCACGCCCGGGCCCGCAACTCCTCCTCGCCGACCCGGCTGTCAATCTCGCCGAACGCGGTCACGGCAACACCCCGGCCCGCCAGCAACTGGTCGAGCTTCTCCTGAGCCCTTAGCGTCGGCCCGCCCCCGGTCGAAAAACACACCGCCAGCCGCGGCGGCAAATGCGCCCGCTTCAGGAAAGTCCGGGCCGGTGATGCGGGCTTCCAGGCCCATATCGGCGTGCAGAGCACCAGCAGTTCGTCCTCGCGGAAATCGGTCCGCATCGGCCGGAGCCGCATATCAAGGTTCAGGAACGAACGCATCCCCATCTGCGCGAAGCCGTACTGCCGGGTCGTCTCGATTCGCTCCAGCCCGGCCGCCAGCTTCTCGGCAATCGCCCGGGCGATGACCGCATTGTGACCGAAGCGCGTGTAATAGACGACCGTCGCCTTCACGCCCGTGCCCTCGGGATGATTCTCACCAATCAACATAGACCGCCGGGCCGCGCTGTCAAGTGTTGGCGGCTCGGGCGAACTGGAGCAGGACCAGCGCCGCGACCGTCAGCCCGATCCCCACCCAGCTCCGCAGACCCGGCCGCTCGCGCCAGATGAACGCACCGGCCAGCGCCAGCAGGCCCACCTCGCCCGCGGCAATCACCGGATAGACGACGATGCCGGGCAGGACCGAAAGCGCCAGCACCAGGAACAGATAATTGCCCAGGTTCGCCAGCCCGAGCAGGCTTCCCCACGACAGCGCCTCCCGGTCCAGCCGCTCCCGCCGCAGGTAATAAAGCGCGGTCGTCACCAGGAAGGCCGAAACGAAAACCACCGCCTGGAACGGCAGGGTCTCCTCCGGCGGCAACTGCTTGCGGAACACCAGCGCCGCGGTCACCACCAGCCCGTCCACCGCGAACAACGCCGCCAGCCACAGCGCCGCCCGCCGCTTCCGGCCCGGCCCGGCCGCGCCCCGGCCCGCGTCGGACAGCACCAGCCCGAGCGCGCAAAGCGCCACCGCGCTCCCGGCCAGCTCCAGCGGCACCGGCCGCTCGTGCCAGATGAACGCGGCCAGCAGAACCGGCACGACGATGGCGGTCCGCATCGCCACCACCGACAGCGCCAGCCCCGCGGCCCGGATGGCCCGGGCCCAGACCAAAAGGCCTGCCACGAACACCACGCCGGTCGCCGCGCCGAGCAGGGCGGTGGCGAGCGAAATCGTCTGCTGGCCGGCGAGGTGCGCGCCGAAAAACGCCAGCACCGCGGCCACCGCGTAATTCACCCGGAGCATCGGCAGGACCGGACGACCCCGACCCTCCGCCCGCCGGAGCACCAGCCCCAGCCCGACCGCGGCCGCGACCTTCAGCAACAGAAAATGCACCGCCAAGTATCCGCCCCTGCGCCGCCGGGTCAACCGCAGGCCCGGCCTGCCCGACACCGCAAAGCGAAAACGTCACACCCGCGGCCCGGCCCCGGCTCGTCCCCGGAAACGAACCAACCGCCGATGAACGCCGGGGCTCTCCGTCATCTCGACCCGAATGGAGAACCCCCTCTCCGGGCCGGGA
>DSBX01000285.1 GCA_011049385.1 Caldifarciminota bacterium
GCCAGACCCGGCCGGCTCTTCTCTTTGAGCGAGTAGTTTACGCGCACGACCGACTTGTTGACCTTGACAATCCGGCCGAGGTCAATCGGCGTGCCGGAGACGACGACGTCGCAGTCGGCATCGTTGATGGTCTGCTCGAGTTCGGTGAGCTGTTGCCGGGAGTAGCCCATCGCGGGCAGAACGTCCTTGAGGTGCGCGGATTTCTCAAGCTCTTTCTTCAGCGTGCCGACGGCGTACGGCCGCGGGTCTACAATCTGCGCGGCCCCGAACCGCTCCGCCGCAATCCGGCCTGCGCCGAAGGCCATCCCGCCGTGGGTGACGGTCGGGCCGTCTTCGACCACCAGCACCCGCTTGCCCTTGATCGCCGAGGGGTCGGCGACCGCGAGCGGCGAATCGGCGTGGACGATGACCGCGCCCGTGTTGACGCCCGCCGCAGTTTCCTCGACCTTGGCGATGCCCTCCGGGGTCGCGGAGTCTTCCTTGTTGATGACGATGACGTCGGCCATCCGCAGGTTGACCTCACCCGGGTGGTACTGGACGCCGTGGCCGGGCCGGAGCGGGTCGGTGACGACGATGAGCAAATCGGGCCGGAAGAACGACACCTCGTTGTTGCCGCCGTCAAAAATGACCACGTCGGCCTCGGCCTCGGCCCGCTTGAGGATCTCGGCGTAATCCACCCCGGCGTAGATGATCATCCCGTTTTCTATGTAAGGCTCGTACTCCTCGCGCTCCTCGATGGTTGCACCGGCCGCGTCGAGGTCCTCATAGCTCTCGAATCTCTGCCAGACCATCTGCTCGAGGTCGCCGTAGGGCATCGGCTCGCGTACCGCGACGACCGAGAGGCCGAGCGCGCGGATGATCTCGTAGGCCCGGCGCGAGGTCTGGCTCTTGCCGCAACCGGTGCGCACCGCGCAGACCGCGATGACCGGTTTCTTCGACCGGAGCTGGGTGAAGCGTGGCGAGACCAGCCGCCAGTCTGCCCCGGCCGCGAGCGCGGTCGAGGCGAGCTTCATCAGGTGGCCGTAGCCGATGTCGGAGTAAGCGAAGACGACCTCGTCCGCGGCCAGTTCGCGGACCTTGTCGGCGAGTTCGTGCTCGAACACGGTCGGGATGCCCTGCGGGTAGAGCCTGCCGGCGAGGCCGGCCGGGTAGGGCCGCAGACCGCCGGTCGTGCCCAGGTTCTGCTCGGCGGCCATCGTGAAGGCGACAACCTCGTACTCCTCGCGGTCGCGGAAGCAGGTATTGAAGACGTGGTAGTCCATTCCGACCGCGCCGACGATGATGACGCGCTTGCGTTTCGGCATTTCCTTTCTCCTTTCGCCCGGCGGCTAGAAGCGCTCGGTCATGGTCTTGGCCTGGAGGAAGAGCAGGAGGTAGTCGCGGCCGCCGGCCTTGGAGTCGGTGCCGGACATATTGAATCCGCCGAAGGGCTGGACGTCAACCAGCGCGCCGGTGCACTTGCGGTTGATGTACAGGTTGCCGACGTGGAACTCGCGCTTCGCCCGGTGGATCTTCTCCCGGTTGCGGGTGTAGACCGCGCCGGTCAGCCCGAACTCGGTGCCGTTGGCGATGGCGAGCGCGTCGGAATAGTTGCGGGCCTTGATGATCGCCAGCACCGGGCCGAAGATTTCCTCCTGGGCGATGCGGGCGCCGCGCTTGACGTCGGCGATGATGGTCGGCTGGATGAAGAAGCCCTCCTTCGGGCCGGGCTTGCCGCCCAGCACCAACCGGCCTTCCTTCCTCCCGACCTCGATGTAGCCCATTATCGAGTCGAACGCCTTCTGGTTGATGACCGGCCCGAGCCAGTTGTTCCGGTGTTCGACCGGGCCGACCCGGTACTTCTTCGACCGGGCGACGATCTTCTCCACAAACTCGTCGTAGACCTTCGCGTCCACGATCGCCCGCGAGCAGGCCGAGCACTTCTGGCCCTGGAAGCCGAACGCGGCGATGGCGGTGCCGAGCGCGGCGGCGTCCACATCCGCCTCGGAATCCACGACGATGGCGTCCTTGCCGCCCATCTCGGCCACGACCCGCTTCACCCAGACCTGCCCCGGGCTCGTCTTCGCCGCCCGCTCGATGATGCGCAGGCCGATTTCCTTCGAGCCGGTGAAGCTCACGAACCGGGTCTTCGGGTGTTCGACCAGAAAGTCGCCGACCGCGCCGCCGGGCCCGGTCAACAGATTCACCACCCCGGCGGGCAGACCCGCCTCCTCCAGCACCTCGACGAACAGCGCGGCCAGCAGGGGCGCGTCCGACGACGGCTTGAGCACGACGGTGTTGCCGGAGACCGCGGCCGCGGTCGTCATCCCGGCCATGATCGCGCACGGGAAGTTCCAGGGTGGAATCACCACCCCGACCCCGAGCGGGATGTAGCGCACCTCCTGGATTTCGCCCGGGTAGGGCGTGACGCCGCATGGCGCGTCGTAGCGGATGTTTTCGCGGCCGTAGAACTCCAGGAAGTCTACCGCCTCGGCGAAGTCGGCGTCCGCCTCGAGCCAGTTCTTGCCCTCCTCGAGGACCATCGCGGCGTCGAACAGGAACCGCCGGTCGCGCATAATCCGGGCGGCGCGGAGAAAGACGCCGGCCCGCTCGATGGCGGGCACGTTCTTCCAAGACTCGAAGGCCTTGAGCGCGGCCTTCATCGCCAGCTCGGCCTCCTTCATCGTCGCCTTCTGAAAAGTGCCGACGACCGACCTATCCGAAGGATTGATGGACCGGGTCTGCTCCTTCGCCTTCAGGTGCCGCCCGCCGATGACCAGGTCCCAGACCCGGTCGGACTGCGACTTCAGCGTGGCGATGGCATCGGTCATGCCTCTGATGTTCTCGGGTTGTGCGAAATCGAGGTACTCCTCGTTCTTGAACACTGGCAGCATTACGCCTCCTGCAATAAGGTCTGCTTGACAGATTCTCTTATCGCAACGGCTATTGTGGATACCGGGGCGCGGACTGAGACAGCGCGCGGCCGATTGCCGGCGTTCAGAGCGACCGCCGTTGCCGGGTAAACGACTCTGAAAGGAACGGCTTTTGGGCAAGCCGCAGGGCCGTCTTTCAGGCCCCCTGTACGAGGAGAGGATAGCGGTGTGGGGCGGCAAGTCAAGTTGAGAAGGCAGAGGCGAGGACGAGAGGGAACGGAGCGGGGCGCCGGCAAGGGGAGGAGAAGAGACCGGGCATCTGTCGCCCGGTTCAGGCGAAGGAAGGCCGCGGTGCGCCGGAGCCCCGACGCACCGCGGTTTCGGTCCCCAGAAGAGTGCAGTTTAGAGGCGGTGTGGAGCGCACACACCGTATGCGAGAGAGAGAACCGCACTCCAGCTCGGTCAGACTCTCCGTGCCCAACTTGTACACTAAGTACAAGCACTTTTTGTGCCGCGATTGCACGAAAGACCATTTTGGCTAAAGGTCACTTTTAGGGATACTTACGTCATCGGGGGGTCGGTCGGGAGGGTGTTAGAGGAGTGGGAGTGCCGCTAAATGCGCGGCGACTGCCGCAAAAAACGGCAGTATTGACTGCTGCGCTCCTTGTCAGGCTGAGCGGTGGTTCGGGCGGGTTGGGTTATAAGCCGTGCTCAGCCATTCTGCGCCGGAGGGTGTCGCGATGCAGGCCGAGCATGTCGGCGGCGCGGGAGATGTTGCCGCCCGAAAGTTCCAGCGCCTCGGTAATGGCTTGTTTCTCTATCGCCTTCATGCTCAGGCTGCCGGTGACGGACTGGATGGTCTGCCTGCGTCTGACGAGCGGCGCGTCGCGGTCCCGGAAGCGCATGACCGAGACGGTCGAAAGGATGTGGCCTATTGACACGGTTCTGCTGCCGTCGTACTGGGCACGGTCCCAGGCTTGCTCGATGAGGGCCCGGAGCGTGCGGAAGTTGCCCGAGAAGGTATTGTTCTCGCCGGCGATGTACTCGAGCACGAGCTGGACAAGGAACCGGACCGCGGCGTCGTCCACATCGAGCGGTCGCGGCCCGCGCTGGCCCGCATTCCTGGTCTCAACGACGTACTGGAAGACTTCGCGGAGGTCGTCCTCCAGCGTGGCGGCGGGTTCCGCTTCCCAGCGTTCCTTCAGTGACGGTACCGGCAGGCAGAGTTGGACGACGCGGCTGTAGAAGTCGGGTCGGAAGCAGTTCGCCAGTTCGCCGACGGTCTTATTGGTCGCGGCGACGATACGGATGTCAACCGGGATCTCGCCGGGACTGCCGAGCCGCTTGACGCGACGGTTTTCCATCACGCGCAGGAGCTTGAGCTGGACCTCGTTCGAGATATCTCCGATTTCGTCGAGGAAGACGGTCGAGCCGTTGCCGTACTCGAAGACGCCTTCGCGCTCA
>DSBX01000345.1 GCA_011049385.1 Caldifarciminota bacterium
CTACAAGGCCTATGTGCGGGTCAAGCGCTCAAGCGGCGCGGTCGTCTACTTCGACTCGACGATGGCCAGCACGCCCGAACCGGGCGACACCGACTCCATCGTCTTCCCGGGCGAGTGGACCCCGACCCAGAACATGACCTACATCGTCGAAGTCTTCACCCGCCTGACCGGCGACGTCTTCCCGGCCAACGACACCGCCAAGCTCGAGTGCCGGGTGCTGACCCTGCCCGGCGTGCTCAGCTACGACAAGGGCGTGGCCGACGCGTTCTACTCCTGGAACGGCGAAGGCGGCTACGGCGCGCGCTTCGTGCCGCCGGTCTACCCCTGCAGTATCACCAGCATCCGGATGATGTCCCAGTCCGCCTCCGGCGTGAGCTGTGCCTTCGGTATCTTCGCCGACAACGGCCCGGGCGGCTCACCCGGCGACACGCTCCATCTCGGCATGGTCAACGTCGCCGCGCCGCAGTGGTACGAACTCAGCCTGCCCGACCCGGTCGTCATCGAGGAAGGCGCGTTCTTCGTCGGTGCGATGTCGCCCCACGTCTCGGACCCGAGCTTCGGCATGGACACCGTCCCACCGATTTCCGGCCAGAGCTGGGAATACACCGGCGTCTGGGCCCCGAGCCGCGACCTCTGGATCCGCGAGGCGATGTTCAACGCCTTCGTGCGCGTCGGTGTCGGCATCGAGGAATGGGTCGGCCCGGTAACCGTGCCCGCGCCCGCGCGGGTTGATGTCGCCCCGAACCCCTTCGGTGCGAACGCCCGCCTCAACCTCGTCAACGGGCTGGGCACCGAGACGACGGTGGACATCTACGATGCCACCGGCAGTATCGTCCGCTCACTCGAACTCACCCGCGGCAGTGCGGTCTTCAACGGCCGCGATGACGCCGGCCGCCTGCTCGCCGACGGCATCTACTTCGCCCGGGTGCGAAGCGAGAACTCGTCGGTAGCCAAGGTCGTCATCTCCCGCTAGCCGGGAGAAAGCGCCAACTCCGCCGGCGGGGCCTTCGGGCCCCGCCGGCTTTCGTCACGTTCCGGGGAATCAGTATTCGACGCGGTCAAGGAGCAGACCGTGGGCCGGGGCGGTACGGAAGGGGCGATGGGGACGACCGGCGAGCGCGGCCCGGATGTCGGCAATGGTCATCCGGCCCGCGCCATAGGTGACCGCCGCGCCGACGATGCGCCGAACCATCTTGTAGAGGAAACGGTTGCCGATGACCCTGAGTTCGACTTCGTCTCCGGTTTCTTTGGCGGTGATGCGGTGGATGGTGCAGACGCCGGTACCCGGGGTCTGCCGGCACTGGACGGCGACCTGACAGAAGGCGCGGTAGTCCCGGGTGCCGAGGAATTCGCGCGCCGCGCGTCGGACCCGCTCGATGTCCACCGGGCCGCGCAGTTCCCAGGCCCGCCGGTGGCGCAGGGGCGAGCGGCCCCTGGTGATGCGGTAGTGGTAGTGCTTGCGCCGGGCGCTGAAGCGGGCGTGGAAGCCGGCCGGCGCGGGTTCGACCGCCTTGACGCAGATGTCGGGTGGCAGGTGGTAGTTGAGCGCGCGGAGCCAACGTTCTTGCGGCAGGTACCGGGCCGGGGTGAAGCCGGCGACGTAGTTCCGGGCCGACACCCCGGCATCGGTCCGGCCACAGCCGTGAACCGTCACCGGCGCGCCATTGACCCGGGCGACCGCCTGTTCCAGTTGGTCCTGGATGGTGCAACGGTCGGGCTGGGACTGCCAGCCGCGGTAGCCGGCGCCGTCGAACTCGAGCGTCAGCTTGAGGACCGGGGCTAGCGCTTCTTGAGACACTTCATGCAGAGCCGGGCGTGGGGCACGATTTCAAGCCGGGCCCTGGGAACCGGCTCGCCGCAGGCCTCACAGATGCCGTAACTGCCGTCAACGATGCGGGCCAGGGCCTCGACGATTTCGCGCATCACCGTGCCCTCCATCTGTTTGAGCCGGGAAGCGACCTCGACCTGGTGGCTTTCCCCGCCGACCTCCGCGGCGTGGGTGCGACGGGTCGGCTCGCCGCTGGTGACGTCGGTCCCGCTCGGCTCCATCAACTCGTCGGTCGCACGGCCCTGGCGGAGTATCCTCCGCTTCTCATCGAGCAGGGCACGCTCGAACTCGACCAGCTCCTTGCGCGTGAAGCGGGCAGGCTTCCTGCCGGTACCGGCCTTGCGCGTCCCGGCCTTCGGCTTCTTCTTCGCCTCCGCCTTGCGCGGCCGGGCGGTCGTCGTCTTCTTCTTGCTGGGTCTGGTCATCTTCCCTCCGCGATGATGGTCATCAACTCTCCGCCCGGGCCAGCGCCAGCCGGACCGGGAGGCCGTTGACCTCGAGCCCGCGCTCGATGGCGGGCACGGCCAGCGGCTCCGGGCTTATCTTCAGCGTCAGCGTCTCCCGGGTGACGTAGTCGTGGTGCGCGGCCAGGGCTTCGGCAAACCGCCCGGCCGCCTCCGCGCCGTCCGCCGCGCAATAGAGCAGTATCCGGTCGGTCACGTTGAACCCGGCCTGCTTGCGCAGGTTCTGAATCTTGTGGACGAGTTCGCGGGCCAACCCTTCGTTCTCCAGCTCGCGGGTGAGCCGGGTGTTCACGCCGACGGCCCGGCCCGGGTCCCGGGCGACCTCGTAGTCGGGCGGGAACTCGGCCCCGGGCTCGTTGAAGAGCAGTTCCCGGACGTTGAGCTCCTCGCGGACGACATCCGCGTGGCGCAGGCATCTGTCGCGTTCATCCGCACCGGCGACGGTGATGATGACCGAGGCCAGCGGCTGACGCACCTTGCGCCGGGCCTTCTCGCGCGCCGAGTGCCCGAGCGAAACGACCGAACGCACCAGCGCAACCTCATCCTCCAGTTCCGGCGCGTCCAGCGCCGGGTCCGGCTCCGGGAAGGCGCAGAGGTGGACCGACTCGGGCGCGGTCGGGTCGCAGGGCCGGACCAGGTTCTGGTACATCTCCTCGGCGAGGAAAGGCATGAACGGCGCGATGAGCCGCACCAGCCCGGAAAGGCAGGCGTAGAGCGACTGGTAGGCGGCCGCCTTGTCATCGTCGTCGGTGATGCCGCTCCGGGCCGGCTTCCAGAACCGCCGCCGGTTGCGGCGCACGTACCAGGTCGAAAGGTCGTCTATGAAAGTCTCGACCGCCCGGGGCACCGCCGAAGGGTCGAACTCGTCCAGCTTCTCGCGGGCGAGCCGGGCCAGCGCGTTGAACCGGGAGCGAACCCAGCGGTCCAGCGGCTGGAGCCGCTCCGCCGGCAGGTTGAACTCGGCCGGGTTCACCCCGTCAATCTCGGCGTAGGTGACGAAGAAACTGTAGACGTTCCAGAGCGTGAGCAGTTTGCGCTCGGCCTCGCGACCGACGCCGAAGCCGAAGCTCAGGTGCTGGGTCGGGTTGTGGCCGAGGAAGACCCAACGCATCACGTCCGCGCCCATCTTGTCGGCCGCGACCTCGAAGGAAATCGCGTTGCCGGCCGATTTGTGCATCTCCCGGCCTTTCTCATCCTTGACCAGTGCGTGGCCGAGCAGGACCCGGAACGGCGCGCGGTTCTCGAGCACCGTGCTCATCGCGAGGATGGCGTAGAACCAGTTGCGGAACTGGCCCGGGAAGCACTCGGTGATGAAATCGGCCGGGAACCATTCCCGCCAGAACTCGCGGTCGTCGAGGTAGCGGTTGGTCGAGAAGGGGACGATGCCGGCGTCGAGCCAGGGGTTGCCGACGTCCTTGACCCGGCCGACCGCGGCGCCGCAGTCCGCGCAGGCGACCTTGACCTCGTCCACCCAGGGCCGGTGCGGGCTGTGGCCGTCAAACCGCTCCCAGCCCTCGACCGCCCGCTCCCTCAGTTCCTCGCGCGAGCCGATGACCTCGAACCGGCCGCACTCACAGCGGTAAATCGGCAGGGCCAGGCCCCAGTAGCGCTTCTTGGAGATGCACCAGTCGGACATGTTGCGCAACCAGTCCAGCTCGCGCTCGAGGCCGTACTCGGGAATCCAGCGCACCTCGCGGGCCGAAGCCATTATCTGCTCGCGCACCGGGTCCATCGCGATGAACCACTCGTCCACCAGCCGGAAGACCAGTTCGTCGCCGCACCGCCAGCAGACCGGGTAGCGGTGGCGGTAATCCTCGACCTTGAAGAGCAGGCCCTTCGCTTCGAGACCGCCAAAGATGTCGGGCGCGACCTCGGCCGCGCCGCGGCCCGCGAAAGGCGCGAAATCGTCGCGAAAGCGGCCGTCCTCGCCAAGCGGGGCGATGACCGAGAGGCCGTGCTCGCGACCGAGCAGGAAGTCCTCCTTGCCGCAACCCGGGGCGATGTGGACGATGC
>DSBX01000304.1 GCA_011049385.1 Caldifarciminota bacterium
GAGGGTGAGGTCGGTGATGAAACCGCCCCGGCTCCGATACCGGCCGGCGATGCTCTCCAGTTGTTCGAGGTCGCGGGCCCGGGGCACCGGGTTGTCGTAGAGCCGTTCGAGCAGAGGCTCGTAGTACCGGCGCAGGCGGCCGACCTGGGCCGCGACGGGCAGTTTCGGCCCGGCGCCGGTGATTTCGGCGATCGCGGCGGCGAGTTCGGCGAAACCCTCGGCCGCGGCCGAAGGCACCGGACAGCGGCCGAGCGCTTCGAGCCCGCCCTCGGTCTGGACGAACTCGGCGACCTTGCGCGCCGATTTCGGTCCGATGCCGTCGAGCATCTCCAGCACCCGGAACCAGGACACCTCGTCGCGCGGGTTCTCCAGCACGCGCAGGAGCGCGAGCAGGTCCTTGACGTGAGCGGCCTCGACGAAGCGCAGGCCGCCGTACTTGTGGAACGGGATGTTGCGCCGGGCCAGCTCGACCTCGAGCATGTCGGAATGGTGGCCGGCCCGAAACAGCACCGCCTGGCGCCGGAGCGGCACGCCTTCCTCGAGGTGGGCGAGTACCTGCTCGCAGACCATCCGGCACTGCTCGGGTTCGTCCACGCAGGTCAGGATGACCGGCCGCCGGCGGCTCCGCCGCGCGGAATGCAGGTTCTTGGTGAACTTGTCGCGGGCCTGCGCCAGCACCCGGTTGGCGACATCGAGAATCGGCTGGACCGAGCGGTAGTTCTCCTCCAGCGTCACCATCGTCGTGCCCGGGAAGCGCTCCGGGAACTCGAGGATGTTGCGCACGGTCGCGCCCCGGAACCGGTAGATGCTCTGGGCGTCGTCGCCGACGACGGTGATGTTGGGGTTCTCGTGCCGGAGCCGGGCCAGGATGTCGGCCTGGATGACGTTGGTGTCCTGGTACTCATCCACCAGCACGTGCTCGAACATCGCACCGACGATGTCGCGCACCCCGGGCTGGTCGAGCAGGGCTTTCCAGAATATCAGCAGGTCGTCGTAGTCGAGGATGCCCCGGCTCTGCTTGAGGGCGGAATACTCGCGGAAGATCTCGCGCAGGCCCTTGTCCGCTTCGCGGCACCACGGGTATTCCTTCTCCAGCACCTCGTCGAGCGCCGCGCGCGAGTTGACGACCCGGGAGTAAATCGCCCGGATCGTCCTCTTGCGCGGGAAACGCTTGTCCTTGGAAATGTGGCCGAGCCGGTTTCGGATGTGGCCGATGAGGTCGGCCGAGTCGCCCTCGTCGGCGACGGTGAAAGCCGGGTCGAGGCCGATGGCCTTGCCGTACATCCGGAGCAGGCGGTTGCCGACCGCGTGGAAAGTGCCGCCCCAGACCCGGGTCAGCTCCGGCCCGGCCGGGCCGGTGGATTCCTGCCGGCACAGGGCGTGGGCCCGGTTCAGCATCTCCTGGGCGGCACGGCGGGTGAAGGTCAGGAGCAGGATGCGCTCGGCGGGCACGCCCTGCCGGATGAGCCAGGCCACCCGGTAGGCGAGGGTCCGGGTCTTGCCGGTGCCGGCCCCGGCGATGATGAGCAGGGGGCCTGCGCCGTGGGTGGCGGCCCGCAACTGCGCGGGGTTCAACTCGCGGGACCAGCTCTCGGGGACGGTGGTGTCTCGGCTCACGTCGGGCAAGATTATAGGACGCCGCGGCCCGGGCACAACCCGCGTTTGCGCGGCAGGCCGGACGCGCTAGACTTCCCGGGTATGGCCAACGACAGGAAGAACGTCGGTCGCCGCGACCAACCGCGACCTCGCGGCCGCGGCCCGCGACAGCGGCTTGCCGCCGGCTACCGCCGGGCCGGGTGCGATTTCGTGTCCCGCCGCATCAGCCTTTCCAACACCGCGCCCGAGCACATCGCCCGCGCGGCCGAAGCAGAGGGCCGCCTGAAGATCATCCGGCCGGGGGAGCACTGAGCGCGCCGCCGGCTTGACTGGCGGACGAGACGATTCTATGCTCACCGGCGTCACAAACGACGGATAACACACTGATGAAGCGAATCTGGCGATTTCTGGCCCGGCTGGGCAGGGAATGGGGGCCGGTCATCATCGCGGTGCTCATCATCCGCTCCTTCCTCGTCGAGAGCTTCATGGTCCCGACCGGCTCGATGCTCGAAACCATCCAGGTCGGCGACTTCATGCTCGTCAACAAGTTCATCTACGGCGTCAAGCTCCCTTTCACCCACCGCACCGCCATCCCGGTCAAGGACCCGAAGTCGGGCGAGATCGTTGTCTTCCGCTTCCCGCAGGAGCCGGACGTGCCCGAGCCGGCGGGCCGCTACGGCCGCATCTTCCCGGAATGGCTGCCCCTGCTCCCGCTCTGGTGGGACCGGGAGGCGAACTTCATCAAATGGTATATCCCCAATAACTTCGTCAAGCGCTGTGTCGCGGTGGCGGGCGACACGGTCGAATACCGCAACAAGCAGTTATATGTCAACGGCCGGCGTCGCCACGAAGCCTACGTCGAGCACAGCGACCAGCGACGACTGCCCGGGCTCGACCCCCTGCCCCCGGACTTCCAGCGCTCCTGGCAGGAAGGCCGATTCTACCGCACCCGGCTCTCGCCCTTTGTCCGGGACAACTTCGGGCCGGTCGTCGTGCCCGAAGGCCACATCTTCATGCTCGGCGACAACCGCGACGATTCCGAGGACAGCCGCTTCTGGGGGCCCCTGCCGGTCGAGTACGTCCGGGGCAAGCCGCTCGTGCTTTACTTTTCCAGCCGGGCGGTATCCAACCCGCCCAACATCGCCCGCATTCTTCTCTCGCCCTGGCTCATCCGGCCCGAGCGCATCGGCCGCATCGTCCGCTGAGCACCGGGAACGCCCTGCTCATATCCGGCCCGACGGCCGGGCCGGGCGGGTTTCCCCGCCCGGCCCTTGCAAGGAGGCCTTCGGACGCTAGTTGCCGAAGCGGAGCGTGACCGTCGCGGTCGCGACCGGTCCGGGGGTACGGCCGACCGCCAGCTTGCCGAGGATGCGTTCGACCGCCGCGCGCAGTTGTCGGTCGAGGACCGGTCCGGGGAACTCGACCTTCGTCACCCGGCCGTCCGGGCCGATGGTGAGACGCGCGGTAAGCGTACCGGACAGGTTTGAATCCCGGGCCAGCTTGGCCGCGTAGGCGGCGTGGAGTTCGTCAAGCGCGCTCTTGACCGCGCGCCGCACCCCGGCCGCGAGCGTCGCCGCGCCGGCGACCTTGACCTCGACGATGCTGACCTTTCCGCCGCGACTTTGTTCAGCCTCGGTGACGACCGCGGGCGCGGGCTCGGCGAGCAGTCGGCCGCGGTCGGCCTTGACCGAGGGCAGGGCCATCCCGATCGCGCCGGCGTGATAGCCGCCAACCGCATAGTCGGATACGCCTTCGGGCAGGGGCAGAGGCTGGCGCACGACCACCGGCCGCCCGCCCTCGGTGCGCGCCTTGGTGTCAATCGCCACGAAGGAGGTGTGGCGGGTCAAGAGGTTGTAGGCCAGGCCGAGCGCGGTCACCTCCTCGACGCGCTTGTCGTCCGGCCGCAGGTTGTTGTAGTCGTCGAGCAGGCTGATGCGGTGGCGTGCCCAGAGCTGGCGCAGGGCCGCGTTCTTCGCGCTCGGCGTGAAGCGGCCGACTTCGAGGACCTGGCGGTGCTCACCCCGGCCGCTTCGACCGGTGACGATGACGCGGCCGGCGGCCCGCCCCCGGTACTTGCCGAAGACGACCACCGGCCGGTCGGCCATCACGTCCGGGACGCCGGCCGGCTCGACGTTGTAGGCGTCGAAGCCTTCGAAGCGCACCCGGACCCCGGTCAGCACCGGGGTCGCGACGTAACGGCGGAACCGCTCGGCCGCGGCCGGCGCCGCGTCGGGCGTGGTGATGACGAACTGTTCGCCGAACCCGACCCGGGCCATACCTTCGAGCAGGTGCCGGTTGATGCTGGAGCCGATGCCGAAGGTGAAGACGTTGGCGTCGCCCAGGCTCCGGCGGATGAGGTCGAACGCCTCGGGCTCGACGTCAACCAGCCCGTCGGTGACGACGAGGACCGAGCGCGAGGTCCCCTTGGTTCGGGGCAGGGCGAAGGCGGCCTCGAGCGCGGGCAGGAGCCGGGTCCCGCCCGAGCCGCGCTGCTCTTCGATGAACCGCACCGCCCGGGCGACGTTGGTTTCATTGGCGGCGAGCGACTGCTCGGCCAGCGTCGCGTAGCCGCTGGCGAAGAGGAGAACGTTGAAGCGGTCGGTCGGCCTGAGGCCGGTGATGAGGTCGCGGAGGAGTTTCTTGGATATCTCGAGCGGGAAGCCGTACATCGAGCCGGAGACGTCAAC
>DSBX01000050.1 GCA_011049385.1 Caldifarciminota bacterium
CTTCCTCGAAGAGTTGCGCACGGACGGTGATTCTGGTATACTTATCCTTTGGGAAGGAGTAGCAAGCAAGTGCAGGAACTGATAGACCACCTTCACAGTGAGCATAACGAACTGCAACAGGCCCTGGCCGGCGTCAGGCCGCGGTCATTCCGGGCCGGGGAAGGACCGGCTCGGCTTCGCCGGGTACGCGAACTCCTGCGCCGTCACATCAGCCGGGAGCGAGAGCGCCTCTACCCGCCGCTCGAGGCCGCCGCCCGGGAGAACGCGGAACTGGCCGACCGGCTCCGCCTGCTCGGTGATGACCTGCGCATCGTCAGCGACCTTGCCGAGGAGTTCGTCAACAAGTACACGGCGAAGGAAACCGCGGAATCACTCGCCCTGGGCAATGCGCGGCTGATCGAGTTCGCGACCGACCACGGCGCCCTGCTGACCATCCTCCGCATCCGCCTTAGGCGCGAGGAAGAACAGCTTTTCCCGCTCTACTCGGCCCTGATCCGAAACTGACCCGGCCCGGCCCGGCACCGCGCAGCTTGACTCCGCGACTGCCTTTGTCAAACTGACCGGGTGCATCGGTTCACTTCGCGGTCCGGGCCCGAGAATGGCGGCCTGTCACGGTTCGCGGCCGCGGCCGGGCCTTTCCTCAAGACGCCGGCCGGGCTGAGCCTGGTCCTGACTGCGGTCGCGCTCATCGCCGTTGCCATCTACCTCCCGACCATCGAATACGGCTTCGTCTGGGATGACGTCTCGCTCATTGTCGAGAACCCCTCCCTGGTGTCGGCCCGACCCTGGGATTTGCTGGGCCAGGGATTCTGGCACGGCGCTACCGATGCGCCCGAGGGCCCGGCCGCCTTCTACTACCGGCCGCTTGCGACGCTCTCCTTCTGGGCCGACCTCAAACTGGCCGGCACCAACCCCGGCTGGTTCCATCTTGTCAACGCCATCCTCAACACCCTCGTCGCCCTGCTCGTCGTGCTCATCGTCCGGGAACTGCTCAACTCGACCATCTGGGGCGGCATCGCCGGTCTGCTCTTCGCAACCCACTCGAGTCACGTCGAAGCGGTCGCTTTCATCTCCGGGCGCACCGACCTCCTGCTCACGCTGTTCATGACCGTCGCCGCATTCGGCCTGTTCCGGGCCCTGCGCCGGGGCGAACCCGGCTGGTACTTCGTCGTCCCGGTCGGCTACCTGTTCGCCCTGCTGAGCAAGGAAACCGCCATCCTCTTCCCGGTACTTGTCGCCCTCGCCCCACTGCTGACCGGCGGTGCCTACACCCGCCGCCACTGGCTGACGACCGGCGCCTGCCTGCTCGTCGGGCTGGGCTGGCTGTTCCTGCGCGCCCAGGCGGTCGGCCCGGGACTGCCCTTCCCGGCCGGGGTGTCGCCGCTCGCCCGGCTCACCGTTGTGGCCAACGACCTCGGGCTTTACCTGCGCATGTTCATCTGGCCCTTCGTCCACCGGGTCAAGTACCCGGCCGACCCGTCCTTCGCCAACCTCACACCGCTGGCCATCGCCGCCCTGCTCTTCCTGGTGACGATGCCCCTGCTGGCCGTCCGCCGGCGTTACCGGGTCGTCTCGGTCGGCTTCCTCTGGGCCCTACTCTTCCTCCTGCCGGTTGTCAACATCGTCCCGCTCGGTCCCGAGGCGGCCGAACGACTGCTCTACCTGCCATCAGCCGGGCTGATCATCATCCTCATCACTCTCGCCGCCCGCGGCCTGCCCGGCCGAGCCCGCCTGCGCACGGCCTCGGCCGCGTTCCTGGTACTGCTGTCGCTCGCCTTCGCGACCGACGGCATCCTGCGCTCACGAGTCTGGCGCAACGAGCTCCGGCTGTTCTCGACGATGGTCGCCGAGGCCCCCGGCGCCCCGAGCCCTTACGCCAACCTCGCCAACGTCATCGCGCCGACCGACCCCGACTCCGCGCTGGTGCTGTACTACAAGGCTCTCTCCCGTGACCAGGGACACATCCGCGCCCACATCAACGTCGGCATTCTCCAGAGCCGGCTCGGCGACCACCGCCAGTCGGTACACCACTTCCGGATTGCCAACGAACTGCGGCCGAACTCGCGCCAGATTCTCAATAACCTCGGGCTCGCCTTTCTGGCCGCCGGCCGGGCCGACAGCGCGCTCGTCTATCTCAACCGCGCGGTCGCGGCCGACGCACACCGGGAGGCCGACCCGACCGGCATCATGCTCAACCGTTCGGTCGCGCTCGATGCGGTCGGCTACCCGGACAGCGCCGACGCGGAACTGCGCCGGCTCGTCGAACACGCGCCCCGCTTCGTCCCGGCCCGGCTCGTCTTCGCGGACCGGTTCGAGCGCCGCGGCCGGTATGACTCGACGCTCCACTACCTCCGCTCGGTGCTGGAACTGGAACCGAACCGGCCCGAGCATCACAACCGGCTCGGCACCGTGCTGGTCATGCTCGGGGACACGACCGCGGCCGCCGACCACTACGCGCGGGCTTTGACCCTGAACCGGGACTTCATCCCGGCGCTGTTCAACCAGGCGATACTTACCGCCGCGCGAGGCGACACGGCCGCCGCGGTCCGGCTTGCCGAGCGGGCCTGGCGGCTCCGTCCCGACGTCGAAGCCATTGCCGAGCTCTACCACCTGCTTTCGGGACAGGACTAGCCGACCGACCGCCTCAGCAACCCGGCCACCGGGCCGCGACCGGCAGGCGCCGACCGATGCCGAATGCCTTGGTCGTGACCCGGATACCGGGCGGAGCCTGGCGACGCTTGTGTTCGCTCAGGGCGACCGCACGGCAAGCCCATTCCACCGTCGCGCGGTCGAATCCTTCGGCGGCAATCGCCTCCGCATCCGACCCGGCTTCGATGAGACGGGCAAGAATCGCGTCGAGAACCTCGTAAGGCGGCAAAGTGTCCTGGTCAAGCTGGCCGGGCCTGAGTTCGGCCGACGGCGGCTTGGTGAGGGTCGCCCCCGGGATCTTCTGCCCTTCGCGGTTGATGAAGCGGGCGAGCTCGAAGACCCTGGTCTTGAACAGGTCGGCCAGGGGCGCAAGCCCGCCGCACATATCGCCGTAGAGCGTGCAGTAACCAACCGCCAACTCGCTCTTGTTGCCGGTCGCAAGCAACAGCCGGCCGCCCTGGTTCGCCAGCGCCATCAGGATCATGCCCCGGACCCGGGCCTGGATGTTCTCGTCGGTCACGCCCGGGTCCGCGCCGGCCGGTTCGTCACGCACCGCCGCCAGCCCGGCATTGTGCACGCGGTTGATGGGAATCCGGCGGAACTCGATGCCGAGGTTCGCGGCCAGCGCCGCCGCGTCCCGGACGCTCCCCCGCGACGAGTAGCGCGAGGGCAGGGTCACGCCCAGCACGTTCTCCGCTCCCAGTGCGCGGACCGCCAGGCAGGCGACGACCGCTGAGTCAATGCCGCCGGAGAGACCGATGACCGCCCGCCGGAAGCCGGTCTTGGCGAAGTAGTCGCGCACCCCGAGCACGAGCGCGTCGTGCACCGTCGCGATCTCCTCCTCGACCGGGTACTCACCGCCGACGTCACCGGTCTCGACCATCGCCAGTTCCTCGGCGAACGAAGCCAGCACCCGGACCGGTTCGCCGGCCCGGTCCAGCACCATGCTCCGGCCGTCGAAGACCAGTTCGTCGCTCCCGCCGACCTGGTTGACGAACACCAGCGGCAGACGGTAGCGCCGGGCGTGGCCGGCCAGCAGGCGGCGGCGCAGTTTCTCCCGGCCCGCGGCAAAGGGCGAGGCCGCGATGTTGATGATGATGTCGGCACCCGCGCGGGCGACCGTTTCGACCGGGTCGGTATCGGCGGGCCGGCGCGCCTCGTTCTCGGGGCCGTTCCAGGCGTCCTCGCAAACGGTGAGCCCGAGACTGCGGTCGCGGAAGGCGACGCGGCGGACCTGGCGCGCGGGCTCGAACCAGCGGGACTCGTCGAAGACGTCGTAACCGGGCAGGAGCGTCTTGGGCTGACGGCAGAGTTCGCTGCCGCCGGCCGCCAGCACCGCAACGTTGTGCAGGGGCTTGCCCGTCGCCAGGCCGGTCCGCACCGCGGCCCCGACGACGATCCCGGTTCCGGGCAGACGCCCGGACAGCTCGACGACCCGTCCCAGCGCGGCCTCGGCCCGGTCCACGAATCCGGGCCGGTCGAGCAGGTCCATGGGCGGGTAGCCGGTCAGGAACAGCTCGGACAGGACAACCAGTTCCGGCCGCTCCGGCGCGAGCTTCTCCAGCGCTTGTTCCAGCAACCGGAGATTGCCGGCGAAATCGCCGACCGTCGGGTTGAGCTGGGCGAGTGC
>DSBX01000016.1 GCA_011049385.1 Caldifarciminota bacterium
GCTGGGCTGGGAGGTGGACTTCTTCACCGAAACCCAGATCGGCGATTCCTTTGCGATACTCGTGACCCGCAGGATGCAGGATTCGACGGTCATCGGCTACGAGCCGGTGAGTGGGGTGCGCTACCAGGGCGTGGCGGGTGATTTCGCGGGTTTTCGCTTCACCGACCCCGAGGGCCGCACCGATTACTACAACCGGGACGGCGACTGCATGCGGAAGACGTTCCTCAAGTCGCCGCTCAACTTCGCACGGGTGACCTCGTTCTTCGGACGACGCTTTCATCCGATTCACCGGACCTGGCGCCAGCATCACGGGCTGGATTATGCCGCGCCGACCGGCACCCCGGTTTCGGCGGTGGCGGACGGCCGGGTGGCGGTGGCGGGATGGATGGGCGGATACGGCAACTGCGTTGATGTTGTCCACCCCGGCGGGTACCGAACAAGATATGGCCACCTGAGTCGCTTCGGCGCGGGGGTGAAGGTCGGGGCAACGGTGAGCCAGGGCCAGGTTATCGGCTACGTCGGCTCGACCGGGCTCTCCACCGGCCCGCATCTGCACTTCGAGTTGCACGCCAACGGCGCACCGAAGAACCCGCTCCGGTTCGACCCGCCGCGGGTGGAGCCGGTGAAGCCCGAGTTCCTGGCCGCTTTTGCCGTGGCCCGGGACAGCCTGCTGGACCTGGCGCCCGGGCTCAGGCCGCGGCGATGACCAATCCGACCACTTCCCCGGCCCCGGCCAGCAGTAGTTGACGTCCGGCCGCGTCGAGCGTCGCCCCGCTGGTCATCACGTCATCCACCAGCAGGACCCGTGAAGATTCGAGCTTGAGACCCGCTACCGGGGCAAAGGCCCGGCGAACGTTGGCGTGTCGGGCCCGGTCGTCCGGAAGCCGGGTCTGGGTGGGGGTGTTGCGATGCCGGACGAGCAGGCGCGTGCAGTTCATCCCGAGGCCGGCGCCGACCTCCCGGGCGAGCAGTTCGGCCTGGTTGTAGCCGCGTTCCCGGTGCCGGGCCCGGTGCAGGGGGACCGGGCAGATGATGTCGGCTCGACCGAGTTCCGGGTCGGACTCGACCAGGCCGCAGAGCGCGCGCCCGAGCAGTCGCACCAGCGCGGTGCGGTTGCGATACTTCAGTTCCTGGACCAGGCCGCTGAAGGGCGGGGCGTAGCGTCCGAGGGCCCGGATGCGGGTGAGGCTGACGGGGGTTTCGCACCTGCCACAGCCGGTGTTGCCGGAGTGCAGGGGTCGGCCGCATCTCGGGCAGAGTTCGAGCCGGCCGGAGAGGACCTGTTCGTTGCAGACGGTGCAGACCAGGCCGGACTTGAGGTCGGCGTCGCAACCGAGGCAGACCGGCGGGAAGACGAACGCACCGAGTTCAACGGCGAGGCGGCGGAGGCTAGCCGCGACTGCGCGCAACACCGCTGCGCCGGCGCTGGAAGAGAACCAGCAGGACGATACCGATGGCGGTCAGGCCGAGAGCGACGACCTGGTTGCCCCAGAAGTTTGCGGCGTCGTCGTAGTGACGCACGAAGTCAATGCCGAACCGGAACAGCGAGTAGAGAATCAGTATCACGGCGAAGAGCACGCCGTCCCTGAGGCGGCGGCGTTCGAGCAGGAGCGCGATACCGAAGAGGATGAAGCCGGCCAGCGCGGAGTAGAGCTGGGTCGGGTGGATTGCCGGGACTACGCCGGTCACCCGGTCCAGGAAGGTCGCGCCGGCTGGCGAGTTCGCCGGAAAGACCAACCCGAGCGGCGAATCGGTCGGACGACCGAAGCAGCAGCCGTTCAGGAAACAGCCGATGCGGGTGAAACCCTCGCCGAGCACGATCGCGGGCGCGGCCGCGTCGAGCAGTTTCAACACCGGCAACTTGCGCACCCGGACGAATATCAGCCCGGCGATGAGCGCGCCGAGAAACCCGCCGTAGAACATCAGCCCGGCCAGCCCGCCGCGCCAGAAGGCGACGATGCCGATGAGGTCATCCTTGAACTCGGGCCAGTGGAAGGCGACGTAGAACAGCCGCGAGCCGACCACGACCGCAAGCAGAATCCAGAGCGCGAGGTCGGTGATGGTTTTCGAATCCACCCCGAAGCGTCGGGCCCGGCGTTCGACGATGAAGATGCCGAGCAGGAAGGAGATGAACAGCATCAGGCCGTAGGAGTAGATCTGGATGCCGCCGATATTCAGAATGGTTGGGTACATCGGGTCTATGCTAGGAACCGGCTTCGGGTTGTCAAGCGCCGGGTCCCGGTTCGTGTCCGGCCGGGTGGTCCACCAGCCGGACTTCGGCACCGGCCTCGGCCAGCAGTTGCCGGCCGAATTCGTCGGCGTAGGACTCGGCGACGACGAACTCGCGGATGCCCGCGTTCAGGAGCATCTTGCCGCAGGTGATGCAGGGTTCGTGGGTGCAGTACAGCGTCGCCCCGGTGACCTTGATGCCGAAGGCCGCGGCCTGCACCAGGGCGTTCTGCTCGGCGTGGATGCCGCGGCAGATTTCGATGCGCTCGCCGGAGGGAATCGAGAGTCGCTCGCGCAGACAGCCGACTTCGTCGCAGTGCGGCATGCCCGCCGGCGCGCCGTTATAGCCGGTGCAGAGAATGCGCTTTTCACGCACCAGCACCGCCCCGACCCGGCGCCGCCGGCAGGTCGAGCGTTCGCTGACCAGCCGGGCGATATCCATGAAGTAGCGGTCCCAGGACTTGCGGGTCATACCTCAGTCGAGCTTCACCAGTTTGCCGCTCTGCGTGCCGGCCGCGCTTTCCAGCCGCAACCAGTAGATGCCGGCCGCAAGCCGCCGGTCCTTGTCGTCCGTGCCGGGCCAGCTCAGCCGGTACTCGCCGGGGCCCAGTTCCGCGCACACCAGGCTTCGGACGCGCCGGCCGCTGTTGTCATAGACTTCGAGCCGGACCGGGCCGGATGCCGCCAGTGAGTAACTGACCGCGGCCGCCCCGGTAAAAGGGTTGCGCTCAACGCGCAGGCCGGGCCGTGCGGCCGGGCCGAGCCCGGGCGGCCCCTGCGGCTCGGTGACCCCGACCAGCGGCTCGACGGTCGTGAACTTGATGGCCCGGCCGGGGACGATCGGTAGCGCGCCCCGGTGATAGGCGCCGTCGTGCAATACCTGGATGCCGGTGGCGGTCGTCGAGTCGTTGATCCCGACCGTCGTCGAACCGTAGTTGTTCGCGGTCAGGTACTGGTACGTGAACACGCTGTTCCCGTCCGGCGCGGCCAGCGTGGTGTCGTAGATGACGAGCTGGTGCCAGTCGTAGATGCTCTGGTTCGACCAGTACGGCATCGAATCGTACTGGATGATCAGCCGGTGGTTGGCCTCGTCGTGGTACGACCAGATCCCGCCCGAGGTCGGCGGGTACAGGTCATCCCAGAGCAGCGCCAGCATCGAGGGCTGGCTTGTGCTCGGGAGCTCTTCGTTCCGGTACAGCGTCCGGGTCGTCTGACCTGCCGCGACCCAGCCGTTGCCGCAGACCGAGAGCCGGGTGAAGCGGCGGCCATAGAAGTAGAACGGCCCGAAGGCGGGGGGCAGGTCGAGCTGGACGGTCTGGTCGTCGCCGGTAATCGGCAGCCGGGTGCCGACGCCGGTGATATCGAACCAGTCGAACTCGGGGGCCTGGACGTAGCCGGAGTCGCCGTCGTCGTAGGCCCAGTACCTGGCCGGGGCGGCATTGTCCGGTATCGGGTCCACCGCCCGCAACTCGCCGACGATGATGGTGAAGAACAGGCTGTCGGCGTAGTCGGTGCCGGCCAGGTGCAGGACCATCCGGGCCGGGTGTTCGCGCGGGGTCGCGGCATCGGCGCTGACCCGGAAACGGTCGGCGCTGTTGCGGCGGGTCGAATCCGGTAGCAGTTCACCGAACGTGCCGGTCGAGTCGAGAATCGCCAGCATCGTGTCGTCGGTCCGCAGGGTGCCGGTCAGCCCGCTGACCCCGACCCGGCCGACGTTCTTGAGTTCGACGACCAGGTCCGCGGTCTCACCCGGGTCGAGCTTGCCGTCGGCGTTGCCGCCCGGCGGCGAGTCAATGATGGTCCGGCCCTGGAGTACCAGCGCCGGTGTGTTGATGACCACCGCTTCGATCGCGTCGAGGTCGAAACCGCCGGAGCCGACGTTGTCGTCGGCGATGCGCACGAACCGGGCGACCGTTTGTCCCGCCGCCTGCAGGTCGTAACCCCGGGTGCCGGTGCCGAAACCGACGTAGTGCCAGGGCCCGTTCCAGTCGTTGGATACGA
>DSBX01000308.1 GCA_011049385.1 Caldifarciminota bacterium
CCTGTGGAGACCAGCACAATCACCCCGTTACGGCGGTAGCGACATCGGCGGCATTCGCCGGCCGGCGGACGATCACCGCCCGTGGCGGCCGGCTCCCAGAGTTCGGCCAGGACGTCGAGGTAGTATTCGATGCCGGCCGCCCCGCGCAGTTCGGCCAGCATCATCCGCATATCCACGAGATTGGCGGCGGCGAAGGCGAAATCATCGCCGTCCTCGACGATATCCGCGACGTCGGCAATAAGCGT
This sequence comes from Caldifarciminota bacterium, assembly GCA_011049385.1. Lineage (GTDB taxonomy): Bacteria > Hydrothermota > Tepidihabitantia > Tepidihabitantales > Tepidihabitantaceae > DSBX01. The sequence continues at coordinate 246 of DSBX01000308.1, forward strand.
GTCAATCTCGGCGAAGACCGCCGCCCAGTCCGGGTCCGCGGGGCGGTAGCCGTGGTAGCGCTCCCGGAACTCCTCCCAGGCGGGGAGCAGTTCGGCCATCGCCGCCCGCGCCGGTTCCGGTTCCTGGTGCCGGGTGAGGTCAATCGCCGGGACCAGCGCCCGGTCCAACTCGGCGCTGTCGGCGATGATATCACCGCCGCAGCCGGTCAGCAGGGCGGCGAGCAGGAGGATACTCAAGCGTCTCAACACGGCAGTAATACTGACGGCTGTTCTTCGCCTTGTCAAGCCGGGGTGGCCCGGTGCCGCATTTCCCCGGTGACCGGGAGCGTGACCGGGGACTTCCGCGAGGCCGGCGCGCAGGTAGTCGCGCAGTTCGGGCCGGACGTCCCAGATGAACAGCACCCGCGCCTGCCGCACCGTCAGTCTCCGTTGACGACGAGCACCTTGGCCCCGCGGATGCGGCGCTGTTTCAGCTCGACCAGCGCCCGGTTGGCGTCGGCGAGGCGGTACTCGGTGACTTCGGGCCGGAGCGGAATCTCAGCCGCGAGCCCGAGGAACTCGACGATGTCCCGGCGAGTGACGTTGGCCACGCTCTTGACCTCCTTCTCCAGCCAGAGATGAAAAGGATAATCGAGCGCGAGCAGGGCGGTCTTGTCCGCTTCCTCCTTGCGGATAGCGTTGATGACCAGCCGGCCGCCGGGACGGAGCGCCGCGAGCGCGGCAACGACCGGGCGCCAGGCCGGGGTGGTGTCAATTATCGCGTCGAGCGGGGCCGGCGGGGTGTCGTCGGTGTCGCCGGCCCAGCCTGCCCCGAGTTCGAGCGCGAAGGCGCGCTCGGCCGCACTGCGGGCGAAGACATAGACCTCTGCCCCGGGTTGTCGGTGGCGGACCATCTTGAGCACGAGGTGCCCGGAAGCGCCGAAGCCGGTCAGCCCGAGGCGGGTGAACGCGCCGGCAAGCCGGAGCGAACGGTAGCCGATTGCCCCGGCGCAGAGGAGCGGCGCGGCTTCGGCGTCGGAGAATGCTCCGGGGATTGGCACGGCGAACTCCTGAGGCACGGTCAGGTACTCGGCGTAGCCGCCGTTCGCGTCCCGGCCGGTGGCGCGGAAGTCCGGACAGAGGTTTTCCTCCCCGCGGCGGCAGAACCCGCACCGGCCGCAGGCCGAGTGAATCCAGCCGATGCCGACCCGGTCTCCACTCTCAAACCGCCGGGCTTCCGGGCCGCGTTCTTCGACCCGGCCGACGACCTGGTGCCCGGGGATGACCGGCAGGTCGGGTGGCGGGGTGCGTCCTTCAATCTCGTCCAGCTCGGTGTGGCAGACCCCGCAGGTCGCAACCCGGACCAGCACCTCGCCCGGCCCGGGAACCGGTTGCGGGAGCTCGGCCGGCTCGAGCGGGCCATAACCGGGTTCCACCGGCCCGAGCCGGCGCAGGAGCATCGCCTTCAGGGGCTACTCCTGCTTGACCAGTTTCCGGGTGGTGGTGACGCCCGGTGCCTGCAGGGTGACGAGGTAGACACCAGTGCGTAGCGAGCGCAGGTCGAGAAGAACCGACCCGGCGGCCAGGCTGCCCGGTGCCTTGGTGACGGATATCAGCCGACCGGCGGGGTCGAACAAGCTCACCGTCACCGGACCCGCAACGGCCAGGCTGTAGCGCATCATGACATACCGACCGGTGAGCGGGTTGGGGCTGAGCGTCAGCCCGGACTTCTCCCGTCCCGGGCATGCCGGCTCTTCGATCCCGACCGGAGACAGTTCGGCCCGGAATACGTCGCCGTTCGGCCCGGTGGCGGCATAGAGGTACTCTCGACCCGAGACCTCAAGCTCCAGCAGTCGGTAGATGTCGCGCGCCCCGGGCAGGGTGCCGGCGCTGGACCAGGTTGCGCCCGCGTCGCCGGAGACGAAGACCTCGGCGTCGTTGCCGGGCGTGCGTGGCGCGCTCCCGGCATACAGGTTGCCGTCCGACGTCCAGGCAAGGGAGCGTATCCAGCTCGTGGTCGAAAAACTGCCGTAACCGAGCTGGGTCCAGTTGGCGCCGTGGTCGGTGCTCTTGAAGACGCGGCCGATTGGTTCGGCAGGCACGTTCTTGGGCGCGGTGCCGGCGAAGAGAGTGCCGTCCGGGCTTTCGGCCGCGGCGTAGATATGCCCGGCATCGTACATCCCACCGGTATGTTGCCAGGTGCCGCCCCGGTCGGTGGACCTGAGCATCCTGCCGCCTGCGTTCCAGGCGCCGACAAAGACATCGTCGTCGGCGACCTGGAGCAGTCGGTAGTGGTGGAACGGGCCCATACCGTCCGGGTTGGCCGGGACCGTCGGCTGTACCCATGTTGCGCCGTGGTCGGTTGACCGGCAGGGTGCAGCACCGTTCATCCCGAGGTAGTTGTGGCCGGCGTGAATCTGCCCGGCATCATCTGTGAACAACGACAGGACGCTGGTGCCGACCCGGGAGCCGGTCAGCCGGGAGAGGAACGACCAGTTTGCGCCGTCGGCGGACCGGTACACCAGCGGCGCATCGGAATGGGCGGCGTAGTCGCCGTTTCCGCCCAGCAGGAGTGCGCCGGAGCCGTCCAGGGTGAGTGCCCGGGCGCTTGCGAGACTCCCCGGGATGGTGCCGGACAACTGCCAGGTGGTGAAGTCGGACGAGTAGTAGACACGGCCTTCGTCGGCGGTGTTGGCCGCAGCGTAGAGATGCCCGCCGGGCCCGAGCGCCAGTTCGTTGACTTGGATCGCGCCGGCCAACTCGCCGGTATTCGTCCAGTCAAGGCCGTACAACAGGCCCGGCCCGGCCAGGACCAGGGTAAGTAGCGTCAACCGCTTCAGCATTACTGCCTCCTTTTCCGTCAGCGCACCAGGCGAATCTGCCCGGTTCGACCGTGTGCATCCCGGAAGAAGTAGACTCCGGGCGTCAGGCGTGAGAGGTCGTTTTCGCCGGGCTTCAAGGTCATCAGCTTCCGGCCCGCGGCATCGAGGAGGACGGGCTCGGGATGTCCCGCGCCGATGCCCGGGGGTAGGTGCAGTTTCCCGCGCAAGACAGTCGGGCCGGGCATCCGCGCATCGTCGTCAGGTGTCCCGGGTTCTTCCGCGACCCCGCTCGCCGCGGCCAGGTAGCGGTAACTCATCGTCCCGCCGGGATGGACGTTGGCGGGGACGAGCCAGACCGAATGCCAGACGGTGTCGAAGCCGGGCACCGAGGCGAAGCCGCGCTGGTTCCCGTCGAGTTCGATGGTGTCGAGGAAGAAGCGGTTGCTGAAGCTGTCCAACCCGACGACGAAGGCCCGGAAGTCGCCGGCGTCGTTGCCGTCGAATTCGAGTTCGAGGCCGGTGCCGCCGCCGAAGAGGACGTATTCCCCGGCCCAGCGCTGGAGATTGCGGGTGCGCTCGACCGGGTAGCTCAGATGCACCGCGGCGTTGTTGAACCGGGGCACGTTCTCGCCGTGGTAGCCGTAGCGGCCGCCGGCGAAGCCGGTGTCGTTGATGCGGTTGGCGAGCACCCAGTCGGCGAAGACTTCCTCGAAGCTGACCCCGACCCCGGCCGAGTCGAGCCCGGCCTGGACCCCGGCGACCGAGACTTCGGTCGAGCGGACGACGTCGTGAATGAGGCTGGTGCCGACCCGGCCGCCGTGCTGTTCGTAGAGATACAGGAAGAACAGGTAGGTCTTGATGTAGTCGGCCCAGGACCCGGTCCAGAGGGTGAGGTCGTTGTTGGGCTGGCCCGGGAAGCCGGAAACTGGTCCGGCGCACCGAACAGCCACATCGCCAGCTCGCAGATGCCCTCCTGGACCCAGAGCGATTCGGCCGGGTCGTAGTTCCAGTGAATCATGTGGGCGAACTCGTGGGCGGCGATGGCGATGCGGTAGTCGCCGGACGGGTTGTCCGGCCAGCAGTCGAGGTAGACGCACTCGACCTCATTGGAGCGGTAGCCCCAGCGGCGCTGGGCGGTGGTGTCGTAGTACTGGTC
>DSBX01000143.1 GCA_011049385.1 Caldifarciminota bacterium
GATCGAGTACTGCTTCGGCTCGCCCTTCTTCCAGTCCGGTGTTGTCGAGCCGTCGGCACTGGGGCGGGGCGTTTTCGCGTTCTTCGTCTATCCGTTTCTCGGCTACCTGGTCGGGGATCACGGCTGGTGGAACTGGACCCAGTTCCCGATACCGCCGTTGTTCACCTGGTTGCCGGGTATGGTGCTGTTTCTCGGCGGCACCGCGCTTCGGCTCCTGACGCTGGTGGCGATGCTCAAGGCCGATGACCAGCGTCGCCGCAGAAAGGGGCTGGACCGCGGCGTGTTCTCGTCGCCAGCGTTCCGGGTCTGCCGGCATCCTCGCTATCTCGCGACCTTCATCCAACTCGTCGGCTCGGCGCTGGTGTTCAACTCGTGGGGCGGGTTGGTACTGGCCGGCACGGTCGGGCTCGGCCTGATACTGCTCCAGGTGCGATTCGAGGACGCGGCCCTGCGTCGGCTGTGGAAAGACGACTTCGTGGCCTATGCCGCGCAGGTTCCGATGCTCCGTCCCTGCTTCCGCCGCGCGTCCGGCTAGCGCGCCGCTTCCTCGACCACAATCAGACGGTTGACCGCGACGTCCTTGAGCACCACCTCGCTGTCCGGACCGAAGCGTACCCGGACCGTCACCGGGCTCTGGTCGGGACCGAGCCCGAAGTGCTGAACGAGCGAGTTCTGGTTGGTCGTGCCCGATCCGCCTTCCACTTCCCGTATCCAGCGTCTCTCGGCGCGCTCGACCGTGACCCGACTGCCGATACCGGCCCGGTTTGCCTGTCTGCCAGCGACCCGCACCCGCAACCAGCTACCGTCCGTGTCCGAGTCGTTCCGAAGCAGACGCAGGCCACTGCCGGACCCGATGACGAGATCCACCCGGCTGTCGTTGTTGAAGTCCGCAAACGCACAACCCCAGCCATTGAAGACCCTGGTGCCGGAAAGCCAGGTGATGTCCTCGAACTCCGGTCTGCCGTCCGGGCCGGGACCGAGGTTGCGGTACAAGAACGACCGGCGCCCCTCATAGATGCTGGTGATGTAGAGGTCAAGCCAGCCGTCGTTGTCGACGTCAGCCCAGGCCGGGTTCGAGTGGGTCTCTTCGAAGCGGATGCCGGCCGCGGCCCGGCGGTCGCGGAAGCGCGGCACCGAGTCCGTTCCCAGGTTCTCATACAGGCGTGAGCGGTTCGAAAACTCGATGTAGCGGGGATGGGCGAGGTCAGCGGTGAACAGGTCCAGGTCCCCGTCATTGTCGTAGTCGGCCCAGGCCGCGCCGATGGTGTGGCCGTACCAGCCGTCAACCTCGTCTCCACTCAACCCGAGTTCGGCCGCCCGGTTGACGAAACTGCCGTTGCCCTGGTTGTGCCAGAGAAAGTTCTCCTGGAGCCGGTAGTTGGCGACGAAGCAATCCGGTTGGCCGTCATCGTCGAAGTCGGCCCAGGCGACCCCGCGCCCGGCCCGGTTCTCGTCCCAGGGCGGCCGGATTCCGGTCGGCTCGGTCCGGTCCAGCAGGCGGTTGCCGGTGTTCCGGTACAGCCGGTCCGGAAAGTAACTGCGGGTTCCCCAGTCCTCGTAGTTGGCGACATACAGGTCGAGGAGACCGTCCTGGTCATAATCGGCCGCGGCACAGCCCTCACCCGGCAAGTGCGAACCGTTCTCGACCGTATCCGGCCGGAAGCGGTTCCCGAGGTTGAACCAGAGCAGGTCCGGACCGTCAGAAGCGGACATGAAGAAGTCCAGCCGGCCGCTGTTGTCGAAATCGCCCCAGATGCTGCCCCGGCCGCGTGCGCCGGTCAGGCCAACCTCATCGGTGACTCCGGTGAATCCCAGCCCCGAGTCATTACGATAGAGCCGACAGCCGTTTACAAGCAGGTCCTCGAATCCGTCGCCGTTGTAGTCGCCCCACGCCACCCGACCGCCGCGTTCGTGGCCGAGTCCGTACTCCTCGGTTACGTCAGTGAAGGTCGGGCCTTCCCAGTTCAGCACGGCCCGTGAGACGGCAAGCGTGGTACCGGGCCGGAGCCGGGCGAGTAACGAATCGGCGCGCGGCGTCCACTGGTTTCGGGTATCGCCGGCCGCAAGGCCGCGTGACAACGCGATGACCGCGGCCGCGGTATCTCCCCGGCGCTCTTCGATGAGTCCGAGCAGGGTCCAGGCCGGCCCCGGTGTCGCCTCGATGTCCGGGTGCCAGTCCGAGAGTTCGACCGCGCGGATCGCCTGCGCACGGGCCGCGTCGAGGCTGTCGAGCGCGAGCAGGGCTTCGGCCAGCGCCAGCCGCGCCGAGGCGGCCAGCACCGGCTGTTCGATTTCCCACTGCGGCACCGGTTTGTTGGGTGGACGCGCGAAACCCGGCTCGAGCTTGATTGCTCGCCGCGCCCAGCTTGCTGCCGATTCGGGCATCACCGCCATCCGGTTCAGAATGGCCGAAGCGTACCTGGCCCGGAACGGGTCCGCCGGGTCGTCGGCCAGCATCTCACACGTGGTCGCCAGCACACCGGTGGTATCGCCGAGTGAGTACTGCGAGCTGAGCAGGAAGAAGTAGAAGGTGCTTCGCCATTCGGTCCTGGGGTATTTGTCAAGATAGCGGCGGAGGAGCGGGACCTTGAGGGTATCGTTGGTCCAGACCGGGCCGAGCGAATCATGGAACATCCGGCCGATGATGTCATACCCTCGGGGCGAGTTCGGGAAGCTGTCCGTCAGCACCGCGGCCACCTCCCGGCCTCGGGCCGTATCCGCGAGCACCAGTCCGTCCCAGGCCAGACTCAGCGCGGCGGCGGTCGTGTCGGCCAGGAGCGCCTCCGCTTCGGCAACCACCTCTGACCGAACCCGGAACAGGGCGTTACTGTCCTCACCCGCGTTTCGGACCAGCGCCAGCCAGCGGCCGCGGAGCGCGGAATCGCTCTCCGGCTCCAGGGCGAGGGCCCGGTTCCACCAGAGAAGGCTGGAATCCGGCTTCCGCCAGGTAGCGTAGAGACGGGCCAGGTCTCGAGCCCGGGCCGGGTTCAGCGAATCGCTGGCGAAACCGCCCAGCAGGTCCTCGGCGCCGGCCGCGAAACTGCGTCGGGCCACATAGTCCGCCAGTGCCGGCGAAGCGGCCGGCCGGCCCGGAACCGCTCCCACGAGCAGTCCGAGCCAGCCGACCAGTGCCAACCGACACAACCGGGCCGTGATCACGCGAACAGCCTAGCCTCGGCGAACCGGACGGTCAAGCTGTTCCGACCGGGCTCAGGCGGGCGAAGGGTCGCGGCGCACGGGCGCGGATGGCGAGCGTCAGCAGGTAGAGCATCACCATTCCGAGGCCAAGCCAGGCTGCGCCGGTCATGCCGAACCGGAAGCAAAGCAGGGCCGGGTAGCCCAGTGTCGCCCCGAAGACCGCCAGGGCCAAGCTGTTCTCCTTCCGGGCCGGGGCAAGCCGGGCGCCGTCAACCGACGATGGTTCGATCGCCAGGAAGAACAGCACGATGAACAGCGGAGTTGCGAACCAGCCTACGAAGCTCGATATCGGCAGGCCGTGGTACAGGCCTTCCTGGGCGTAGCGGGCGAAGCCGCGGTAGATGGCGACCGGTCCGGCGGTGAACTGCCAGAGCATCATCATCAGGCCGGCTGTCATCGGCACCGCGGCGAAGGAACTGGGTTTCGTACTCCGTGCCCGCAGCAGGTGCGTACTGGTGACGAAGGTCAGGTAGAGCATTGCGTACCAACTCAGCACTGCGGCCAGCGAGACCCGACCCGGCAGTCTGATGCCGACATCCACCGTCAGTTCCCGGGCCCGGGCGTAGTAGTGGCTACCGAAGATGGCGCCGAAGTTTGTGCCCAGCCACTCGGCGATGAAAGGCAGGACCAGGCCCAGGAACAGGAACCAGGCGACCTGGCGTGTGTCCTTCATGAACGTGAAGCTGTGTACCAGTGCGAAAGCGGCCAGACAGTACACCGGCATCAAGCTCAGCCAGACCGTGGTCGGCCGGACGATGAAGTCGGCGAGCATGAACCCGGCGGCCGCAACCGCGATGCCCCGGGCCCCCCACGTCAACAGCGGGCTGTGACGGGTTTCGTTCTGCATTTGTCCCTCCTGTTTAGAACGTCAAGGGAAGCGGGAATCAGCAGGGGCGGTGACCGGCAAGAGGCGATGACACCCTCGAACTCACTCGCACTTCCCAGCAACTGACAGGAATAATTATACCCGGAGGCGGTGACGCGGTCAAACGTTCTCA
>DSBX01000318.1 GCA_011049385.1 Caldifarciminota bacterium
GAGGACGGGGATTATATGGTCGGGCTGTGCCGGGTCAAGCGGCTGGGCACCGGCGGAGGCTTTGCATTCGATGTTGTCCGACGCTGTGTTTGAGGCGTCGGGTACGAGTGGTCCGGGTTCGGCATTGGGCGTTGCCCGCAATCGTCAGGGTGGCTGTGTAGCCGCGCCTGCAGGAGGGCGACAGCGGAAGGGAGGGCAGCTTGGAGCCGGCGGGTCCGGGAGGGCGCCGCGGGTGAGCTGGAGGTCGTCGGTGGTCCGGTTGCCGACTGCAGAAGCGGACCCCGGGGTCACTGAGGGCGGTGGCCCCGGGGTCCGGATGTTTCGTCTCGCTAGCGGGTCAGAACGGTCTTGACCTTGACCTGCCGGCCCGGCGTGTCGAGCCGGACGAAGTAGACACCGTGGGCGACACGGCGGCCCGCGTCGTCACGGCCGTCCCAGGTCGCGTGCCGCGAGCCGGCCCGCAGGCGGCCGTTCTCGAGGGTGCGTACCTGCCGACCGGATGCGTCGTAGACGCGAAGCAGGACTTCGGCATCGCGTGCGAGGTTGTAGTGGACGGTCGTCGTCCGGTTGAACGGACTGGGCGCGACCGCGAGTCCGAGGCGTTCGAGCCCGGCCGGGCCCGGTGATTCGGCGACCCCGGTCAGCGGCTCCTCGGTTGTGAACCGGATGGCGTGGCCCGGGGTTATCGGCAGTGAGCCGCGATGGTAAGTGCCGTCGAAGAGGGTCTGGATGCCGATGGCGCTGGTCGAGTCGTTGATACCGACCGTGGCCGAGCCGTAGTGGTTGGCGGTGAGGTACTGGAAGTCGAAGACGCTGTTGCCGTCCGGGGCCGCTTGTGTCGTGTCGTAGATGATGAGCTGATGCCAGTCATATGTGTTCTGTTCCGAGAAGTAGGGCATCGAGTCGAACTGGACTATGAAGCGGTTGTTGGCCTCGTCGTGATAGGACCAGACCCCGCCCGAAGTCGGCGGGTAGAGGTCGTCCCACATCAGCGCCATCATCGAAGGCTGGCTGGTGCTCGGGATTTGGGCGTTGGAGTACAGCGTCCGGGTGGTAAGCCCGGGCGCAATCCAGCCGTTGCCGCAGACCGAGAGCTGGGTGAAGCGGCGGCCGTAGAAGTAGAACGGGCCGAACGCCGGCGGCAGGTTGAGCTGGACGGTTTGGTCGTCGCTGGTGATGCCGAGCCTGGTGCCGACACCGGTGATGTCGAACCAGTCGAACTCGGGCGCCTGGACGTAGCCGGTGTCCCCGTCGTCAAAGGCCCAGTACAGTATTGGCGTGGCGTTGTCCGGCGTCGGGTCCACCGCCCGGACTTCGCCGACCTCGATGGTGAACTCCTCGGTGCTCTCGTAGCCGTTGTCGCCGTAGAGCCGGAGCGTACAGGCGATGACCGTCTCCCTGGGTATCGAGGCATTCGCGCTGACGGTGAACCGGTCACCCGAGTTGACCGCGCTGTCGCCGGCCATGACGGTGCCCCAGACGCTGGCCGAGTCCGGGAAGGTGAGGCGTGGGTCGTTCGAGGATACCACGCCGTGGACGTTGTAGCCGTGGCCGAGACCGGTGTTGCGGAGCGTTATCTCAAGTTCCGCGGTTTCGCCCGGGTTGAGCACGCCCTGTGGGTTCTGCACCGCGAGACGCTGGAAGGCGAGCGCCGGCGCGCCGACATACCAGGTTGCGTAGCTGACCCAAACCGAGTCATTGGCGTCGCGGGAGACGACCGAGCAGGCGACCGCGTGGCCGTTGGGCAGGCCGTTGGCGACCTGCAGTTCCCAGGCGTCGGCGTCGTAGGCGCTGTCTTCACCGGCGATGTTGCCGAAGCTCGCGTCCGGGTCGGTGATGGTGATGCCGGCCGCGTGGGTGATGAGTTGCGCGGTGACGTTGTTCGCGGTCTGGGAGCCGTAGTTCTTGACCCAGGTCCGGATGCGCACCGTTTCGCCCGGGTTGATGATGCCGTCACCGTTGCCCCCGACCGAGTCGGCAATCGTGCTTCGGAGGTAGGCAACGAAGCGGCCTGCGGCCATCACCGGTATCGAGTCGAGGTGAGGCTGGTTGTTGGCGCTGGTGACGGTGAGCTGGAGGTGGCCCGGGGTCAGCGGCGATACGTTGAGCGTTACCTGGCCGAACGCGTCGGTCCAGCCCCGGGCGAAGGTCTCGGTGCCCTTCGTCAGGCAGACCAGGGCGCTTTCAACCGGCGCGTCGGTCGGGGTCGTGACGGTTATCGCAACCGGGATGCCGCTGCCGATGTTGACCGCGCCGGGCCGCGCTACGTTGGCCACGAAGATGTCGTCGGTCCAGATCGGGACCGCGGGTTCGCCGAACAGGTTGCGCTCGAAGGCTTCCATCCGCCACTTGCCCGAGTCTTCAAGGCACCATACCCAGTAGTCTTTGCCCCAGGACACGACCTGTCCGGAGGTCACCTGGCGGGCGGACCGGTAGCCGATTGCGCCCCACATCATCGAGTAGTTGAAGAACTCGGCGACCCGGACCCAGCCGGACTTGTCGTTCTTGGCCACGCCGATGAAGCCGTTGGGGGCGTGGAAGACCATGTTCTCGGCGATGCAGTCGCCGTTGGTACTGCCGAGGTCCCACTCGCCGGTGTTACAGCAGACGTAGGTCGAGAAGTTCATCCGGTTGGTGTTGGTCAGCCCGGTCATCATTGTGCTGGTCACACTGCCGCCGAGGTCAATGACGTTGGGCGAGCCGTGAGCGATGATGCTGGCGAGACCGTAGCCGGAGTTGAGCGAGTCGCAGAAACGTTGAGGTGTCGGGGTTATCATCCCGCCGGTTGTGTACATTTTGAGGTCGAACCAGGGCGGGCTCGGGGTCGCGGCGGCGATGGAGTCGTTGAATTCGTTCGAGAAGGTGACGCCGTTGGGAAGGAGCATCTTCGTCACCCAGCCCGGGGTCTGGTCGGATTCGAACTCGTAGCGGAAAATCTTGCCCAGATAGTTGGAGAGCTCGGCGCCGTCGGTGATGGTTATCATGCCGACGTGGATGTCCGCGTAGCCGTCAACGTTGTCGGCGACTTCGCCGAAGACGCTGTTGCCGTTCGCGTCCCAGTCGCCGTCCAGGTCGGAGAAGTACATGTCCGACTTCACGTTGTAGTTGTAGGCCCGTGCCTGGCGGACCTGGTTCGCGCCGGAGGGGTAGTCGTCGCGGGCGATGAAGGCGAAGACAAGACCCCAGGTCGTGTCCGCATCCTTCAGGAAGTTGCGCATCTGTTCGGGCACGTCGCGGCCCGGGTAGTCGGCGATGATCTCTTCCAGCGTCATAACTCGCGAGCGCCAACCTTGGCGGGTGCGCCACTCGACCAGCCCGGCAAAGGAATCGGCCCAGACCGCCGGGGTGATGATGACGTGTTCGAAGTCGCCGGCCGGAAGCAGGAACGAGCCGCGCGAGCGGGAGCGGATGGCGGGCGCAAACTTGTCAATGTCACGCGGGTTCAGCACCAGCCGTCGCAGGCCCGTGGCGTGGGTTTCGTTCTGGATTGCGCTCCGGCGCGGGGTCGGTCGGGCGCCGCGTTCATAGTTGACGCGGACCCGTATCTTGGTGGCGAGCGTCAGTTGCTTCGTGGACGGGTTGTAGCGTACCGGGTGCAGGGCGAAGCTTACGACCCGGAAGCCGCCTTTGTTGTGGGTGCGTCCGAAGGTCGCGGGCGAGGCCGGCCAGCTTGCGTCCTGCCCGTAGACGGCCGGGTCCGGGTCAACGAAGGGCTGTTCGACCCGGTTGACCGACCAAGCCTCCGGGTGTTGGACCGGCAGGATGCTGTAACTGCCCGGCACCGTCGTCTCAACCAGTTCGAGAATCTCGACACCGGTTGCCTCGGCGTCGGCCGGGATGACCGCGGTGAAAGGAAGCGATGGCAGGTCGGGCGTGCCCAGCGGAAAAGTGTGCGGGGTCCCGGCAAGGGTGACGGTCGTGAAGCCGTCGCGGGCGTCGAAGACCAGCGCGTCATGTGAGAACGTGAAGCTCTCGGTAACACCGCCGGCGACCGCCGTGGCGGCGAACTCATCCAGCCTCCTTGGGCGTGGCGGACACATACCGACACACGAACAACCCTTGGAATCCTTCCGGAACTCGATCTCAATTATACGCTGAGATGCGTGATGTCAAGGCAAAATGGGTTCAAGGAC
>DSBX01000090.1 GCA_011049385.1 Caldifarciminota bacterium
CTGCTGGTCGTTTGCACCGGGAACATGTGCCGGAGCCCGATGGCCCACGGCGTGCTGGCGCAGATGCTGGCCGGCGAGCGGGTGTTCGTCTACTCGGCCGGGACCGACGCGCCCGCGGGCGCGCCCGCAACCCGGGCCGCGGTTGAGGCCGCGGCCGGGCTGGGCGCGGACATCTCCGGGCACCGGGCCCAGTTGCTCAACGCGGAACTGGTCGCCGGCGCGGACCTGGTGCTGGTGATGGAAGAGTATCATCGGCGGCGGGTACTGGAACTGGCGTGCGGTGAGGGAAGCCGGGTCCGGCTGTTGGGCGAGTACCTGCCGGGCGCGGAGCCGGGCCGCGAGATTGCCGACCCGGTCGGCCGGCCGCTCGAGGTCTACCGCGAGGCTTTGGCCGGGCTGGCCCGGGCGCTGGAACAGGTCGCCGGCGAGGTCCGGCGCCGACTCTGATGACCGTAAACTTGCGTTCGAGAACGATACTGGAGGACTGACGATGGAATACTTCTTTACCGAGACACAGCAGGAAATCCGCAGTCTTGCCCGCCGCTTCGCGGTCGAGAAGATGAAGCCGGTGCGGGCCGAACTGGACCGGACCGGCGAGTTCCCGTACGAGCTGATGAAGGAGCTGGGCGAACTCGGGCTGATGGGCGTCTACATCCCGGAGGAGTACGGTGGGCTCGGCGGCGGGATAATGGAGATGTGCATCGTCGTCGAGGAGCTCTGCCGGATTGACGGCGCGGCCGGGCTGTGCTACGCCGCCTGCGGCCTGGGCACCTACCCGATAATCCTCGGCGGCACCGAGGAGCAGAAGCGGCAGTACCTGCCCCGGCTGGCGGAGGGCGAGATCGCGGCCTTCGGTATCACCGAGGCGATGGCCGGCTCCGACGCTTCCAACGTCAAGACCACCGCCCGCAAGGACGGCGACGACTACGTTCTCAACGGCACCAAGCAGTTCATCACCAACGGCAGTGTCGCGAAGGTCTATTCGGTCATCGCCTCGACCAACCCGAAGAGAGGCGCGCGCGGGCTGTCGGCGTTCATCATCGAGGACGGTACGCCCGGCCTCGGGTTCGGCAAGCTCGAGGACAAGATGGGCATCCGCTGTTCCAAGACCTCGGAACTGGTGTTCGAGGACTGCCGGGTGCCGGCGGCCCAACTCATCGGCGGCAAGGAGGGCTACGGGTTCATCCACACGATGAAGACATTCGACCGGACCCGGCCCGGCGTCGGCGCGCAGGCGCTGGGCATCGCCCAGGGCGCACTGGACGAATCGCTGGAGTATGCCAAGACGCGCATCCAGTTCGAACAGCCGATTTCCAGCTTCCAGGCGGTGCAGGTGATGCTGGCGGACATGGCGATCCAGGTCGAGGCTTCGCGGGCGCTGATCTACGAGGCGGCGCGGGCGATTGACGCCGGGATGAAGAACGCGGCCGGCGTCGCTTCGATGGCCAAGGTGCTGGCGTCGGATACCGCGATGAAGGTGACGACGGACGCGGTGCAGGTGTTCGGCGGCTACGGCTACATGCGCGAGTACCCGGTCGAGAAGATGATGCGCGACGCCAAGATAACCCAGATTTACGAAGGCACGAACCAGATCCAGCGGCTCGTCATCGCGTCCGAGCTCATCAAGGGCACGGTGTGGTAGCGAGATGACGGACAGCCAGTCACCAGCGCACGACGTCATCGTCATCGGCGGCGGGCCGGCCGGCTACGTCTGCGCCATCCGGCTGGCCCAGCTCGGCAAGCGGGTCGTACTGATCGAGCGCGACCGGCCGGGCGGGGTCTGCCTCAACTGGGGCTGTATCCCGGTCAAGGCTCTGCTCCACGCGGCCCAGACGGTGCGCGACGCGGCCGAGGGCCGCCGGATGGGCCTCTTGTTCCAGCCGCCGGAGGTGGACCTGGTCGCGCTCTACGGCTGGAAACAGCGGATCGTGGACCGGCTGGTGCGGGGCATCGAGTTCCTGTTCAAGTCGAACGGGGTCGAGCAGGTCCGGGGCGAAGCCCGGCTGGCCGGGCCCGGGACGGTCACGGTCGTCACCGCCGAGGGGGAGAGGGAGCTGACCGCGGAGACAGTCATCATCGCGACCGGCTCGGCGCCGGCCCGGCCCGAGGCGCTGGCGCCGGACGGCAGGGCGGTGATTGACTCCGACGGCGCGCTTAAGCTTGTCGAACTGCCGAAGCGGCTGGCGGTCATCGGCGCCGGGGTCATCGGGCTTGAGTTCGCGACGATGTTCCGCCGGCTCGGCAGTGCGGTGACGGTGCTCGAGCTCGAATCGCAGGTCCTGCCCGGTACCGATCCGGAACTGGCCGGTATTGTCGAGAAGCTGATGCGGCGCGAGGGTATCGGCATCGAGCTCGGGGTGCGGGTCGGCGGCATCGAGCGTGGTCCGGCGGTCAGGGTGAGCTATGCCCGGGGCGAGGAGGCGGCTACGGCCGAGGCGGACCGGGTGCTGGTCGCGGTCGGCCGGGTGCCGCGCACCCGGGACCTCGGGCTGGACGCGGCCGGGGTCACGACCGACCGGCGCGGGTTCATCATCACCGACAAGGATTACCGGACGGTCGTGCCCGGCATCTACGCCATCGGCGACTGCCGGCCCGGGCCGATGCTGGCGCACCGGGCCAGCGCCGAGGGTATTGCGCTGGCCGACCTGTTGGCCGGCGAAAGCCGGCGGCGGTTCCGGGCGATACCGGACTGCGTCTACACCGACCCGGAGATCGCGACGGTCGGGCTCTCCGAGCCGGCGGCGCAGGCCGCGGGCCGCAAGGTCAAGGTCAGCCGCGTACCGCTCACCGCGGTCGGCCGGTCGCTGACGCTGAACCGGGGCGACGGCCTGTGCAAGCTCGTCGTGGACGAGAAGACCGACAAGGTGCTGGGCGCGGGCATCGTTGCGCCCCAGGCCGACTGCCTCATCGCCGAGGCGGCGGTGGCGGTCGAACTCGGGCTCAAGGCCGCGGATATCGGCCGGGTCGTCCACCCGCACCCGACGATGTCCGAGCTCCTGCTCGAAGCGGCGGAGGCGATTCACGGCCGCGCGGTCCACGTTGTCAACCGGTAGTCCGGGTCTCCTGCTCCAGCCCGGCCGGGTCGCGTACGAGACAGCGCTTGAACTCCAGCACCGGTTGGTCGAACTGCGCCGCCGGGAAAAGGTCCCGGACACGCTGGTCCTGCTCGCACATCCACCGGTCATCACCATCGGCCGCAACGCCGGGCCGGAGAACCTGCTCGTCTCCGAAGCGGAGCTGGAGCGCCGCGGCGCAAAGCTGTTCCGGGTCGAGCGCGGGGGAGACGTGACTTATCACGGACCGGGACAGTTGGTCGGGTACCCGGTGTTCCGGCTCCGGACCGGGTCCGTCGGGGTGCGCAGGTTCGTCGAGGCGGTCGAGGCCGCGCTCATCCGGGCGCTGGCCGGGCTGGGCGTGACCGCGGGCCTGGACCCGGGCGGCATCGGGGTCTGGGTCGGCCCGCGCAAGATTGCCTCGCTCGGGGTGGCGGTCCGGCACGGCGTGACTTTTCACGGCTTCGCGCTCAACGTCACCACCGACCTCGACTGGTTCCGGTTGATGAACCCGTGCGGGATGGCGCGGGTCGAGATGACCTCGATCGAGCGCGAAGGCGGGGTCACCGAGGCGGGCACGGTGCGGGACGCGGTGGTCCGGGCGTTCGAGATGGAATTCGAGCGGTCGTTCCTGCCGGGAGCGATACCCGCGGACTAGAGGAACTTGCCGCGCAGTGCGACCTTCTCGGCGAAGGGCGCGGCGAGCGCGGCCAGTCGTTCGGCTTCGGCCGCAGTCGTGGCGGGCAGTTCGCGGAAGCTCTTGTCGGCGGCGTTGGCGGGCAGGTAGCCTTGCAGGGTCCAACAGCGCGCGCCGCGAATGAGCTCGCCGATTGCGGTGATGCTCTCCGGCCCGATGATGCCGGGCACCAGCGTGGTTCGGAACTCACAGCCGACCCCGGATTCCCGGAGCAGGCGGATTGACCGGCGGATGACCGCCGGGTCCACCTCGCGGCCGGTCGCCCGTTTCATCGTCGCGTCGAGCGGCGCCTTGACGTCCATCGCGATGAAGTCGCAGAGCCGTTCCTCGATGAGCCGCTTGAGCGGGTAAGGGA
>DSBX01000348.1 GCA_011049385.1 Caldifarciminota bacterium
GCCGGGCACAAAGGCACCTTCGGCACCGTCCTCATCATCGCGGGCAGTCGCGGCTTCTCCGGCGCCGCCTGTCTCACCGGGCTGGGCGCGGTCCGGGCCGGGGCCGGGCTCGTCAAGATGGCCTGCCCGGTCGGCGTGATGCCGGTCATCGAAGCCCGCCTGCTCGAAGCGGTCAAGCTCCCCTGCCCCGAAACCGAAGACGGCGGCCTTGGCCCCGAAGCCCTGCCCGACCTCCTCGCCGCAGACGCCGCCTGCGCCGCCATCGGCCCCGGCCTCGGCACCGCCCCGGCCACCCGGAAACTCCTCCGCGCGCTCCTCTCACAGCTCGAATGCCCGATGGTCATAGACGCCGACGCGCTCAACTGCCTCGCCGGCTCGCTCGACATCCTCGACGACCTCAAGGCTCCGGCGGTGCTCACCCCCCACCCCGGCGAAATGGCGAGAATCGAACCGGCCCCGGCCGCGGACCGGGTCGAACTCGCCCGGCGCTTCGTTTCGCGCCGGCCGGTCGTCCTCCTCCTCAAGGGCGCGCCGACCATCATCGCCGCCCCGGGCCGACCCGCGTTCATCAACTCCACCGGCAACTCCGGCCTCGCCACCGGCGGGACGGGAGACGTCTTGACCGGCATCATCGCCGGCCTTCTCGCCCAGGGAGCCCCGCCCTTCGACGCGGCCCGGGCCGGCGCCTGGCTCCACGGCCGCGCCGCCGACCTTGCGGTCGCCGAGCTGACCGAATACTCCCTCGCCGCCTCGGACCTGCTTCAGTACCTCCCCGCCGCCTTCGCGGCGGCGCTCGGCTCCCGCCGATGACCGCGCCCCTCCTCCTCGCCGCGCTCGCCCTCATCTACAACCCCGCCGACTGGCTCCACTACCCGGCGATGAACCGCGTCCGGGGCATCGCCGCCGCCACCAACCGGCTCTATGTCGCGGTCCCCGCCGGCGTCTACATCTTCAGCCGCCACGGCAACGAACACCTCACCACCGTCACCGCCGCCGACGGCCTCACCGGCGCGGTCCGCTACTGCGCCTACAACCCCGCCCGCAACGAACTCCTCATCATCACCGAAACGGCCCTCTACGCCTACCACGAAGACCCGCCGCGCCTCCGCCTGCTCGACCCGCCCTTCACCCGCGTCCACTCGGTCGGCATCAGCCCGGGCGCGGCCTGGCTCGAGACCGACAAAGGCCTCTACCGACGCGGGCGGCCGGGCGAAGACCTCGTGCCCGAATCGAACCTGCCCCTCGAAGCCGACTGGTACGGCGCGCGCGACACGCTCACCGCCCGGGACTTCCCCCAGCTCACGCCCTACTTCATCACCGACGACCAGCTCATCACCCACGACCTCGGCGCGGCCCGGCTCGACCCGCGCTCGCGCCGGCTCTACGTCGCGGCCCGCGACTACGGCCTGCTCGTCTACAACCTCACCAGCGGCCTGCCCGAAAGGCACCTCCGCTACGGCCCCCCGCCGGGCCGGGTCCGCCGGCTCACCAGCTTCCCGCAGGACGGCTCGCTCTGGTTCCTGGCCGACGACCACAGCCTCATCATCACCGCCGACAACCAATGGCGCTACGCCCGCACCCGGGTCGCGGACATCATCCTCCCGCCCGACCTGCGCCGGCTCGCCGGGGTCCGCGAACTCATCGCCCGGGCCGGCCTCCGGCTCAACGCGGTCATCGGCGACAGCCACCGCTTCCTCGCCGCGACCGACGAAGGCCTCTACATCTACGACACCACCGGCACCGAACTCCGGCTCGGCACCGGCGACCTCCGGCCCCTCGCCCTCGCGCTCGCCGGCCCCGACACCCTCCTCATCGGCACCGACGCCGGCCTCCTCACCCTCACCGGCGACAGCCTCCGCCCGACGCCCGACCCCTTCGACCGCAGTGGCTTCGGCATCTACGCCATCGCGGTCGCGGACGACGGCACCCGCTGGTACGGTGCCTTCGGCGGCATCCTCCGCCACACCCCGGACGGCGAATGGGAACACATCATCCCGCCCGGCTTCGACCTCGGCCGGCCGGTGCGCGCGCTGGCCGCGGCCGACAGCATCCTCTTCATCCCGCACGACCGCGGCATCACCGCCTGGAACCTCCGCACCAACGCCTGGGAGGAAATCGGCCTTCGTGAAGGCCTGCCGGCAAGTGAAGTCACCGCGCTCTACGCCGACGACCGCCACCTCTGGATAGCCGGCCCGGGAATGGTCAGCCGCTTCGACCACGCCCGCGGCCTCCCCCGCTGACCCGGGTTTCGAGTCGCGCCGGCCCGGTCCCGGCTAGGACACGCTGCGGATGACGTACCGGCCGAGGCCGAACGTGGCCTTGCTCCCCACATGCAATAGCTCGCCGGCACGGAACAGCGGCAGGAACTCGCCCAGCGCTCCCCGGTAAGTGACAGTGCCGACAAGCCCGGTGAACCTGTGCGCCTGCTGCTGGCGTAACGAGTAACCCCGAAACCGGTCATCAAGTATCAACCGATGATCGACCGTTTCGACATCGGCCGCGCGGGACAGCAAGGTCTTGAAATCCGGACCATTCATTCGGCCGCAGTGTCGGGCGGTCAGCATCCCGATACGGCGGAGCAGGGCACCTGCGAGTACCGGGAACTCGTACCGGTCCGCCAAGCGCTGGTCCGATTTGATCTTGGTCGGGGTGACGAACTCCAGTCGGATCTCCTTGACAGCTTCATCATCTGCAGAGATGAAATCTGCCCAACTCATCGTACCGGGCCGGTCCAGAAAGCGCTGTGCGCTTCCATCATATACTTGCGGGTGGTCTGCCCTGGCCAGGTCATCCACTCCGAGCAGACGGCCCGGGCCTGTACCGGCCACGAAGCTCAGCCGACGGGCAGCGAGTACGAAGAAGGGCAGGTAATCAATGCCGCGTCCAATCAAGGTCAGGGCGAACCTCACTTCCGGCCCCCGGTCATCCTGTGCCGGCGCAAGTACGTAGGGATGGGGGTACTCGCTTTGCACGTACTCAACCGGCATTTCCGGGTCCGGTGGACTGACATACAGGTAGGCAAACACACACCGGGAGCTTACCAGGCAGTCTTCGCACCTGGAATCAGGCCCGGTCGGGCAGGCCAACTGCTTGAGCTTCCCTCCGATACCGCCACGTAGCTTCGCGCCGAGGAACCCCTGCTTCGGCCTGGTCGCGTCCAGCCGAAACCCCAGGCGCACCAACTGCAGGTTGTCGAACATCATCTCTCCGGCCGGACCAGCCGGTACAACGCTTCGATCCGCGCGCGAAGCAGCATCCGGTCCGGGGCAAGTCGGTACTCGCCGTCACCGCGCCACTTCCTCACGTTGTAGTCCAGGTCCATCTTCTCGGCATCTACCGGTGTCGGCAGGGTCCAGTAGCTCTGGCTGCGCTCGCCACCCCCGCGCCCGGGGACGGAACGGTTCACCGGTGACGCGGCGAGTTCCCGATTGAGCTTCAGGTTGCCCTGCCGGTCAATCGAATACAGCCTTGCCCGCGACCAGTCCGGCCCGCCCGGAGTCAGCCGCACAAACAGGAGCTTCTCCTCATACCGGTCGTCCGGGGATGAGAGGTCAAAGTGTTCGCCCTGCCGCACCCAGAGCCCGCCGTCGGCCAGTAGCGCGTTCGGCCTGCTCGCCACCCGTTTCTCGTCCACCAACACGACGTGAGAGACGGCTTCCTTCATCGCGGCGAACAACTCTCTTTCCTCGGCCGAAGCCTGCCTGGGTTCGTAGCAGGTCTTCAGTTCGTGGAAGATGCTGCAGTCCGGGTCGCGCAACAGGTTCAGGTACACCTGCCTTATGGACTGAAGCTCGCTTTCGCCCACCGTGACGGCGGCCAGCCGCCCGACCAGTTTCCGGCCCCGGTCATCGTGGTCTCGCCAGGTTCGGCCGAACAGCCGGCAGTGCAGACGCTCGCCGCAGGCGATGAAGAACTTGCCGTGCGGGTTGGTCGTGAACCGCCAATCGTCGGGTGCCTCGCTCTTGATCGCCGCCACTACCGCTTCGAGCAGTTCCTCGGCCTGTCTGCGCTCCAGCCTGCACCGGTCGCCCACCAACCTGTGGATGATGTGGTCGGAATTGACACCACCAATCCGGGCC
>DSBX01000081.1 GCA_011049385.1 Caldifarciminota bacterium
CTATGACTCTCAGCCCGGAGGAACCGAGCAACAGGCCGATGACCATGAAAGCAACGACCTGGGGAATCCGGAGCTTCTTGAACACGCGCGCGCCGACCGTGCCCAGCAACACCGCCAGGGCGATGGTCAGCATCACGTTGAACTGGACGGTCATCTCAGCTCTTCACGCGGGAAGCTCGATACCTCGGCCGGGAGCTACGGCTGCTCCCCAAGAACCTGGCCGGTGAAGACGTGGAGCTCCGTTCCCGGGTCCTGCCAGGCATCCCTCGGCAACCCGGCCTTGAGGCAAGTGTGTTCGAGAAACTCCCGTCGGTCCCAACCCTGTTCGACCGGCACCTGGGGCAGAAGCAGGCCCGACCTCCCGCCCCGGCGGATGACGAGGCCGTGCCTGCCCACCTCGACGCTCTCCGGGTCGCTGATTCGGCGCAGGGGACTCAGCACCGTCACCTCGATATCAACCGCCTCCAGTTCGGCCGGACCGACCGACGGGAAGCGCGGGTCCTCGGTCGCGGCGCTCACCGCCATGTCGCGCACCGCCTCCAGCAGCGGCTTCACCGCCTCGACATAGCCGATGCACCCGCGCAACGCCCCGTCCCGGTGCAGGGTCACGAACACTCCGCGCCGCTCGGCCAGCCGGCCGGTTGCCTCGGGCAGGTTCGGAACCTCTCCACTCCGGACATACTCCTCCACCGTCCGCCGCGCCAGCCCAAGCACAACCTTCTGCTCGGCCGGTCCCAGCGCGTCCGCATCCGCCTCGTCCCGTTCCGAAACAGCGCTGAACGCCAGCGCGGAATAGCCGACACAATAACCGCCCCGCTCGCCCATCACTTCATTGGAATTGGTCGTATCGAGCACCGTTGCCCGGTCCGCGTCCAGTTCCCGGGCCGCGACCATCACCACCGCCGTCGCGTAGCCGCCGCAGGCTTGCGCCTCGCGCGCATCAAGTGCCGCGTGCAGGGCCTTCGGGTCCAGCCCGGCGAACAACTCCACCGTGAGCCGGTCGAAACGCTTCGCATTCTCGTAGGAATCGCCGTGGTATAGATCGGTCGAGGCCAGCAACAGCACGCCGCGGTCCCGACAGACCTCGGCCAGCGCCCGACCCATCCGCTCCACCTCGCTCCAGATCGGCTGGAGGACCATCACCGGCAGAATGCGGAACGAGGACAGCCGCCGTTGAAGAAACGGCAGTTGCACCTCGAGCGAATGCTCGAGCCGGTGCGCCTCGGGCAGGGCCTGGAACAGTTCCTCGCGGGCAACAAGCTCCGCGGCCAGTTCCTCGTCCACCGCCACCCGGCCCAGCGGCGTGCGCCAGCCGCCCCGGTCATACACCGCGCCGCCGGTGACCATCACCCGGTGCGAAGGCCCGACCATCACCACGGTGACGTCGTCCATCCCGGCCAGCAGGCTAAACGCCCGGGCCGCGGTCGGCCCGGAGAATGGGTAACCGGCGTGCGGCACCTGGATTGCGACGAGCCTGCCCTCGAGTTCGACCCCGGGAGCGGCGGCCAGCATCGCGTCTACCTCTCCGGCCAGCACGGCCGAATCCGCCGGATAGAACTGCCCGGCGACAGCGGGATTCCTCGTCATCTCAGTCTCCTGCGACCCGGCGCACAGCGCCAGCGGAAACAGGAGCGAAGCGACAGCAACAACTCTTATCAAGGATGACTCATCCTACCCCTGTCTCGTCCGCTGTCAACCGTGCTACCCGACCGCCGGAAGAAGCGCCGGGGGCTGAGCCCCCGGCGCTTGGACTTGAGCTTCGGGCTCCGCTAGCGGACTACCGTCAGCTTCGACGTCGTCGAAGCCTGGCCGGCGGTCAGCGTGTAGAAGTAGATGCCGGCGGCGACTTCGTCACCGGCCTCGCTGCGACCGTCCCAGTTGACGCTGTAGCGGCCGGCATTCTGCCGACCGTTGACCAGCGTCCGAACCGGCCGGCCCGCGACGTCGTACACCGTCAACGAGACGTTGCCCGCACGCGGGACCGCATAGGAGATACTGGTCCGGTTACCGAACGGGTTCGGCCGGGCCGCAACCTCGAGCTTGACCGGCTTGACGCCCTGGCCGGGTTCCGCCACACCGATCTGCGAAGTCGGCACCCAGTGCACGATGACCGGGTTGTTCGTGCCCGGGCCCTGGCCCTGGACGTGCATACCGGCGACCTCATCAATGATGTAGAGCACCGCAACGTGCTCGGCGTCGTTCATCATCACCGTCTGGTCGGAAATGACCGGGAAGCGCTTGGAGCCGGTAGTGGGCTGGGTGAGCTGGAGCGGCTCGGTCCAGGTCTGGCCGTTGTCCGCCGAGCCCGCGGCGTAGATGTCGGCGCGGAGCAACTCGGGCGGGCCGGGCTCGACGTTCTCGCCATCGAACTGCTCCCAGGCGATGAACAGGTTCCCGTCCGCACCCTCGCCGATGGTCACGCGGCAGGCGAACAACGCGTTGTAGCCGACCGGCGCGAGCAGATTCTCCGGGTCCGCGGTGTGGATGTGACTCCAGTTCGGGGTGTTGCTCGGGCTCCAGTGCCAGAGCTGGGCCGGGATGATGTAGCCCTGCCCGCCGACGTACGGCATCACACCGGCAACGATGTGCAGGTTGTCGTTGGAGTCATAGAACGGGTACAGTGAGCTGATGTGGTAGGAAGTGAGCGTGTCGCCGCCATAGGCCGCCGGCCAGGGCAGTTCCTCGGGGTTCTGCCAGGTCACGCCGCCGTCCTCGGAGATGCGGTAGAAACCCGGGTCCGGAGCACCTTCGGAATACTCCCAGGTGATGGCGACCTTCTGGCTCACCCTTGAGGCCGCGATGCCCTGGGTCGGGAAAGCCGGGTCCGGCTGGGGCGCGGCCACGCCGACCGGGATCGTCCATTCGCACCACGGGTCAACCTTCGAGTAGAAGAGCTGGTCCCGGCTGGCATCGTCAATCAACGCGAAATGCACCGCACCCTCGCCGTCCACCGCCATGTACGGCCAGAGGTAGGCGTCGGCGTTGGGCTGGCTGTTGCAATACTCGAACAGCCCGCCGCCGGGTGCGAGGTCTCGGGCCAGCTCGGGCCGCAGCGGCGCGGTACCGAGGTGGGTGCTGACATAGGCGACGCCGGTGGCCGGGTCAACCTCGAGCGTGCCGTAGCCGGTCCGCTCGGTGTAGACGTTGACACCGGACTGCATGTGGTCCGGGTCAATCCAGTTCCACTCGCCGGTCGCGTAGTCGTAGAAATTGTACCGCATGTTGCGGTCCGGGTAGGTGGTCTGGTCCGAGGCCGAATACATCCAGGTCGCGTGCAGGCCGTACTCGGTCGCGTTCATCAGGTACCTGCCCATCGGCCCGTTGAACTGCCAGTCGCAGGTCGTGCCGCCGATGGTGTCGACGATACCGACCATCACGAACGGCTGGGCCGGAGGGGCGGGCCGTTCGACCTTCGTCACCGGCTCGTTGGGCTCGGGCGCCACGTCCGGGGCGAGGGCCGTCATCGGCTGAGTCACGCTCGCCGCCAGCATCAGGGCCGGTAGCAATGCAATCAGCATGACATTGCGCATCGGTCTCCTCCTTGTGTTTGTCTTACCTTGCGGCCCGGGCGGTATTGCCCCGGCCGCCTTGCTGTCTTGTCACACCGGTCAGTTGAGCGAGAAGCGGTACGGTATCGAAACCTGCACCCGCACCGGCCGGTCCCGCTGTCGGGCCGGGGTGAACTTCGCTCGGTACGCCGCCTCGATCGCGGCGTTGTCCAGGGAAGTGTTTCCCGAACTCTTCATTACCTCGGCGCTGATGATCGAGCCGTCAATGTCAACCATCGCCGCAACCACCACCTGGCCCTCGATTCCGGCCTGCCGGGCCATCTCCGGGTAGGCCGGTGTCGGCACCGAAATCGGCTCCGGCTTGACCTCGACGCGCCAGAACGGCACGACCGGAATGTCGGTGTCGATCGGCCGCTTTATGATCTCGGAGAAGTCGGTCTCGGCGGCGACTTCGGCTTCGATTTCCTCTTCGGACTCGGCCGCAACCGGCATCTGCGGCCGTTCGACCTTGGGCGGCTCGGCTATCTCCTGGAGCTCCGGCGGCAGGGCTTCCATCACCATCTCAAC
>DSBX01000300.1 GCA_011049385.1 Caldifarciminota bacterium
CGTCTTCGAAGACGCGCATCGTCCAGAGGTCGGCCCAGTGGAGCAGGAGCAGGAGCGGCTCTTCGCGCAGGGCGACGCACTTGTTGTCGTCAATGTACTGGCCGTCGTGGTAGACGATCGCCTGCGCCTCGGTGTCGGTGAGCGGGATGTACTTGCCGACGAGGTAGAGGCTCCGCACCGCGACGCCGATATAGACCAGTTCGTCGTTGAAGCGGTAGTTGATGCCGCGCTTCTCGCGCTCCCACTGGTTGTCGTTGGGCAGGTACTGGGGCCGGCCGGGCATCCCGGCCTTGCCGGCGTCGTGGAACAGCCCGACGATGACACAGCTCTCCTCGGAGATTTCCGGCGCGAGCGCGGCCCGCAGGGCGAGCAGGGTCTCGGTCACGCCGACCGAGTGGGCGAGCAGGCCGCCTTCCTCGCTCAAGTGGAAGCGGGTGCTGGCCGGGTCGGTGAGCCAGCCGGTCTCGTTTTCGAGCATCGTCGTGAACTCGAGAAACGGCTCGCGCCGGTCCTTCACTTTCTTCTTGAGCGCCTCGTAGCGTGTACGGACGTCTTTCACCGTTCCTCCCCGCCGGCTTCGAGCAGGCGGTCAATCGTCGCGGCCAGCCGCTCGACCATCTCCGGGCGCAGGCCGCGGTGCACCTCGGCGACGACGCCGTCCGGGCCGATGATGAAAGTGGTCGGGAAGCCGGTCACGCCGTAGTCCTGCTCGGTTGCCTGCGAGAGCAGGGTCGGGAAGTCGAGGCCGAGCGCCCGGGCGACCTGGCGCGGTTCGGCCGGGTCTTCGTCCACGTTCACGCCCAGCACCGCGACCGGCCGGCCCCGGTAACGCTCCTGCAGGCGCTCTAACTCGAGCAGGGCCTGGATGCACCAGCCGCAGAGCCGGTACCAGAAGTCGAGCACGACGACCCGGCCCCGGTAGTCGGCGAGGCGGTGCGTGTTGCCGTCGAGGTCGAGAAGCTCCCAGTTCGGCGCCGGTTTGCCTGCAAGGTCGGGCCGCTCCTTCTCCGCGGTCGCGTAGTAGTCCCGAACCCGCCGCCAGCGCGCCAGCTCGGACTCGGCATTCGCGACAAATTCGGGCCGGGTGAGCGCCCGCACCGCCCGGGCCAGCGTCGAGTCGGCCGCGTCCCACAGCGCGTCGGCCCGGTCCGGCTCGTCTTCGGCGATGTCGGTGAGCGAGTCCCAGGCCGCCCAGGCGTCGAACCAGATCCCGGCGTCCCGGGCGACGCTGTCCAGTTCCTCCTCTTCCAGGTACCGGACCGAATCGAGCTCCGTCATCGTCACCCACCGGCCGGGCACGTAGTCGCCCTCCCGGACGACGAGCTCCTTGTGGGTGATGAGGCCGAGCGCGGTGTCGAAGAGGATTGTCGCCGCGTACTCGGAACCGTAGACCCGCTCGCGCAGGCCGCTTCCGGCCTGGCGGATGGCGAGCAGGTGGTGGTCGAGCGGGTCAACGCCCGCGACGGTGAAGGCCATATCCTCCATCCCGCGCGGGTCCGGTTTCGTCCAGGCCGCGGCCGTTTCGGCGGGCAGGGGCGTGATGAAGGCGGCCCGGTCCACCAGCTTGATGGTTCGGTTGAGCTCGTATTGCCCGTCGGGCGTGACGTCCGCGTAGGCGAGCCAGGTCCGGGCGGGCGGGTTGTGAGGCGCGTCGAGGCGTTGCTCGGCATCGGTGACGTGGATGAGCAGGCGGCAGGTGCCGTCCGGGTCCTCGTTGATGACGGTGTAGCGCGAGGCCCGGTCGCGCGTGCCGATGACGCTGTCGCCGGCGAGCGTGCCCAGGGTCCGGTAGAGTAGCTCCTGGCCGACCTCGAACCGGTAACGGGGAAGCGCCGGCTCGGCGAGGGGCAGGAACTCCCGGGCCGCCAGCACCGGCTCCGGGACCGGCGCGGCCCGCGCGGTCGCCGCCAGCACCGCGCACAGGAACACCAGCCGTATCATTCTGCGGTCGGTCATCAGTACCTCCCGGTCGTTGTTCACGCAAGCACTATGCCCGAGCTTTGCCCGGCAGTCAAGCCCGGGCATCGAGCCAAAAGAGGACGCCGCCCGGAGGCGGCGTTCCGTAAGAGAGCTTTGTTCCCGGCTACCAGGAACCGGCCTTGCCCGAATGGCGGACATCGTGCTGGAACATCGGCCAAGCGGTCGCCGCCAGCCGGCCGGCCGGGCCGCGCCCGGCGATGGCAAAGAGCCCGTCCGTGGTCGAGGCCGCGTAGATGATGCCGTGCTGGTCTATCATCACCGATGGCGAGAGCTCGTCGGTCGAGAGCCGCAGGCCGGGCATATCGAGCGTGACCGTCCAGAGCACCGTCCCGTCCTGGGCCACCGCGTGGAGGACGTCGTCGTCGGAGGTGACGTATATCACCCCGTCGGCGCTCACCGCCGGGGTCGTCGCGAGGCCGCCTGCGGTCACCATCACCGGCCATCCCGGCATCACCTGGCCGGTGCCGGCGTTGAGCTTGTAGAGGTAGCCGTTGTCGGCGCCGAAGACGATGCCGCCGTCAACCGCAATTACCGCCGAGCCGTAGATCTGCGCGAAGGGCGTGATCGGGTAGTTCCAGCGCTCACTGCCGTCCGGGGCGATGGCGTACATCGTGCCCTGGTCGGTGCCGACGTAGACGGTCCCGTCGGCGCCGATGGCCGGCGAGGCGACGATGCCGTCGTCGCACTTGAAATCGTTCATCACCTGGCCGTCGGCCGGGTTCAGGAAGTAGACGTAGCCGGAGTCGTCGCAGACGATGACCCGGTCGTTGGCCAGCACCGGCGAGGAGTAGATTTCCTCGCGGGCGCGGAACGGGGACGACCAGACCGGGCTCGCGCCGGTGCCGTCGTCGTTGACCTTGAAGAGGTAACCGTCCTCGCCCGCGCAGTAGATGCTCTGGCCATCCACCGCCGGGGTGGCGCCGAGGTCCTGGTCCGAAGCGCTGTCCGGCCAGGGCGAGGTCCACTTCTCGCGACGCTCCAGGTTATTGAAGGCGAAGAGCTGGCCTGAGCGCGCGCCGATGTAGAACGAGTTGCCGTCGGCGCTGACCGCGGGCGAGCTGTTGAACCCTTCCGATTCCTCGAGCGTGAGGTCGTAGAGCTCGGTTCCCTGCCAGGCGTCAACCGCGAGCACGCGGCCGTCGCTGTTGGCGATGATGATGGCGGGCCGCATCCGGGCGCCGGCGTCGCGCACCGTCGCGAAGGCCGGCGACGAGATGCACTCCTCGACGCTCACCGCCCAGAGCACCTCGCCCTCACCGACGACCTGGAAGGTGAAAGGCTCGGAGGTGTCGGATACCGCGCCCAGGATGTCGCGGGCGATGGCGCGGATCTGGTAACTGCCGACCGCGGCGTAGCGGGTGCTGTCCGGCACCGGCAGGCCCTCGCGCTGGGCCGCGGTCCAGGCCGATGCGGTCCCGTCGCCCCAGAAGAACTTATACTCGACGTCATCGCCCTCCGGGTCCCGGGCGCTGGCGAAGAAGAGGTACATCGGGCCTTCGATGATGCCGCGGGCCGGGCCGGTCACCATCGGCGGGCCCGGCGGTGTGTTCGCGCCGTAGACGGTTATCGTCGCCGGGTCGGACCAGGAAGACTCGGCGCCGTCGGCGTCGCGGGCCTGGGCCCGGACCTGCTTCGGGCCGCGGGTGATATACTGATGCCCGGCCGAGAACTCCGAGCCGCCGGGCGCGAGCGCGGACCAGGCCGAAGTATCGCCGTCACCCCAGGAAAACCGCACCTGCACCGCGTCGCCGTCCGGGTCGGTGGCGGTGGTGGTGAAGGTCACCGTCACGCCGGTGCCGGTCGAATCCGGGCCGGTCGGGGTGGTCGGCGGGTCGGGCGGATTATTCTCGCCGTCGAGATAGACGACGACTTCAAGGGCGTCGGACCAGTCCGCCGACCAGTTGCCGCGCTCATCCTGGGCCTTCACGCGGAGCGCGTAGGTGCCGACCTCGGTCCAGGTGTGGGCCTTCGTCACCAGCGCGCCGGAGGCCAGGTACTCGGTCGTATCCTGGCTGTCGTCGTCCCAGTCGAAGACATAGCGGACCGCGTCGCGGTTCGGGTCGGTGGTGGAACTGGTGTATTC
>DSBX01000214.1 GCA_011049385.1 Caldifarciminota bacterium
CATCGGTGATGAACGGGTCCACCCGGCGCGAGCGGGTCATCACCCGCATCAGTTCGTCGTTGTAGACCTTGGCCGGGTGATAGCCGAATACCTTGAGGATGTGGTTCTTGGCGATGACTTCGAGCACCAGCGCCAGGTTCTTGCCCGGGATGACCGGAATCTGGACCCGGGGGATTCGCACGCCCAGGATCGGGGTGAGTTGGTCCTCGATGCCGACCCGCTCGTAGTCCATACCCTGCTTCCAGTGGACGAGGTTGACCTCGATTTCGATGCGCTTCTGGACCCGGATCGCCCGGACCCCGTACAGCGTGGAGACGTCAACGATGCCGACGCCGCGGATTTCGATGTGGTGGCCGAGCATCGGCGAGCGGGCGGCCGAGTAGCCCATCAGGATGCCGGTGCCCCGGCGCAGGATCTTGACGATGTCGTCGGCAATCAGGCGGTGGCCGCGGTCAACCAGGTCGAGCGCGCACTCGCTCTTGCCGATGCCGGACTGGCCGGTGATGAGCAGGCCGACGCCGAAGACGTCCACGAGCTCGCCGTGGACGAAGGCTTCGGGCGCCAGCCGGTAGTCGAGGTAGGCGCCGAGTCGGTGGATGAAAGGGGTCGTGTCCAGCGGGGTGGAGAGGACCGGGATGCCGGTGCGGTCGGCCTCCTTGGCCCAGACCGCGGGCAGTTCCAGCCCCTTGGCGACGATGTAGCAGGGCGGTCCGAGTTCGAAGACACGCCGGACCGCGGCCCGGGCGGTTTCCTCATCAATGCCCCGCAGGTACTCAAGCTCGGTACTGCCGACTATCTGGATGCGGTCGGCGAGGAAGATGCCGGTGTGGCCGGCCAGTGCCATCCCCGGCCGGTGGATGTCGGGTGTGACGATGAAGTTGCGGTCGAGCCCGGCGGTGCCGGCGATGACACGCAGGTGCCACTCTTCCTGCATCTCGCTGAGGAGCGCGCCGACCGACATCCGCTTCGACTCGGTCGGTGCGTCGGCCGTCGGCCGGCCTTCCGGCGGTTCCGTGCCGGGCGGGCGCGCCTCTTCGGCCATGGCCGTCAGCGGTCGGCGCCCTGGCGCTTGCGGTCGCGGAGCTTGCCCTCGTGACGTTGAATCTGCACGAGAATGCGTTCGAAGAGCTCGTTGACCGAGTTGTAGATGTCGGTGGATTCGGCCCGGGCGGTGATGACGGTGTGCCCGAAGTGCACCCGGCCTTCGGCAATCTCGTTGACGTTGTCCTTGGTGAGCACGACTTCGCCTTCGTGGATGCGGTCATTGTAGTGGTCGAGGCGGGTTATCTTCTCTTCGACGTGCTTGCGGAGAAACGGGGTCACTTCAAAGTGGTGGCCGGTGATCGTCAGCTTCATCGTTCTTCCTCCTTCAGTAGGGGTTCTGGCCATTCGGGCCGGGTGCGGCGAGGTCCAGCCCCCGCCTGCCTTCGAACGCGCGCGAAATCGTCTCAACATCGGCGAGTTCCAGGTCCGAACCGACCGGCAATCCCCGGGCGATGCGGGTGACCAGCGCCCCGGTCGGGCGCAGGCGCCGGGCGAGGTAGATGGCGGTCGCTTCGCCCTCGGTGGTCGGGTTGGTCGCGATGATGACCTCCCGGGTCGAGTTGCCCTCGACCCGGCCGACCAGTTCGGCGATCCGCAGGTCTTCCGGACCGACGTTGTCAATGGGGGAGAGGACGCCGCCGAGGACGTGGTATGCGCCGCGGTAGCGGCCGGCGGATTCGAGGGTCAGGACGTCGCCGGTTTCCTCGACAACACAGACGAGACCGTGGTCGCGGCGGGGGTCGGCGCAGACGTCACAGAGTTCGGTTTCGGTCAGGCTGAAACAGCGCGGGCAGGGATGAAGCCGCTCGCGCGCTTCGGTCAGAGCCCGGACGAGCCCGGCGCTGTCATCGTCACGGGCGCGGAGCAGGTGCAGGGCGATGCGTTGAGCGGTCTTGCGGCCGATGCCGGGAAGCTCGATCAGTGCGTCAATGAGCCGGTTCAGCGACTGCTGCATCAGCGCTCCTCGACGTCGCCCAGGATGCGGCGCATCTGTTCGATGAGGTCGTCATTCGAGGGTGGAGACTCCCGGTCGCCGGCCGGTGTCGGGTCCCCGGGAGCCGGGTTTGGGTCCGGCCCGGCCGGTTTCTCGGCCTTGCCGCCGGCGGCCTTCCGGGGCCGGGGCGGGGCCGGCGGACTCTTCTGCCGGGTGGGCGGTACGGGCTTCGGCTTCGACGAGGAACCAGCCGGTCTGCTTTTCGTCCCCGCCTCCGGTTCGGGTCGGGTGGGATGCGGTCGTTCAGATTGCATCTTGCCGGGACGCGGGTCTTCGCTCGGAGCGGAAGCCGGCTGTGCCGGACCGAGGGCCGCGGCCAGTTCCAGCGACAGGTAGTCGAGCAGAACCCTGGGCATCCGGGTGTGGCGGGCGGTATCTTCAACCCTGAGCAGGAGCTCGAGGGTGCGGATGACCTGTCCGCGCGTGAGCTTCCGGGCCTGGTCGGCAAGCCGCTCGCGTTCCTCGGGCAGGAGCCCCAGTCCCTCGGCCTGGTCCGCAATCTGGATGTGGGCGAGGTTGCGGAAGTGCTGAACCAGGCCGGAGTAGAACTCGATAACGTCGAAGCCGCGGTCGAAGAGTTCGCCCGCAATTCGAAGCGAGCCGGCAAGGTCGCCCAAGAGCAGGCGGCCGGTATAGTCGGCGTAGACTTCGCCCGGGACAAGGCCGAGCATCTCGGTCACCGCCGACGCTTCGATGCCTTCGGGCTGGTAGGTCGC
This sequence comes from Caldifarciminota bacterium, assembly GCA_011049385.1. Taxonomy (GTDB): domain Bacteria; phylum Hydrothermota; class Tepidihabitantia; order Tepidihabitantales; family Tepidihabitantaceae; genus DSBX01. The sequence continues at coordinate 2,755 of DSBX01000214.1, forward strand.
AAGCTGTTCGAGAATGCTTTCCCCGTCGCGGATGGCGCCGTCGGCGCGGCGGGCGATGGCGAGCAGGGCCGCGTCCGAGGCCTTGATGTCTTCCTGGTCGGCCAGCCAACGCAGGCGGGCGGCAATCTCCTCCGGGGTGGCCCGCCGGAAATCGAAACGCTGACAGCGCGAGATGATGGTCGCCGGTACGAGGTGGCCTTCGGTGGTCGCGAAGATGAACCGGGCGTGGGCGGGCGGTTCTTCCAGCGTCTTGAGCAGGGCGTTGAAGGCCGGCTCGGTGAGCATGTGGACTTCGTCAATGATGTAGACCTTGCAGCGCAGGCTGGCGGGCGAGTACTTGATGTTCTCGCGCAGTTCGCGGACCTGGTCAATGCCGCGGTTTGAGGCCCCGTCAATCTCGAACACGTCTATACTGCGCGAGGTGGCGATCTCGACGCAGGCGGAGCAGGCACCGCAGGGCGTGACGGTCGGGGTTTCGGATTCCTGGCAGTTGAGGCACTTGGCGAGAATCCGGGCGGTCGAGGTCTTGCCGACACCGCGCGGTCCGGCGAAGAGGTAGGCGTTGGCGACGCGGTTGTTGGTGATGGCCCGGGTCAGGGTGTCGCGAACGTGGTCCTGAACCAGCAGGTCGGCAAAAGTTTGCGGCCGGTACTTGAGGGTGAGTACCCGGCGCTCAGGCATGCGCACCCCTCACGCATCGGGCGAACTGCGGTCGGTGGAGGGTGACCTGCGAGAAGTCCGAAAACCCGGTCGTGCGGCATCTTCGCACTGTCGGGAGGAGGGTCGGCGACGGGCCGGCTCCAGCCAGGTGACCCGACAACTGCCGTTCCTTCCGCATACCGTTGCTACCTTCCGGTCCTGGCGGGGTTAGCGGTGACCGGCATTGCCGGACCCGGCCTTCGTCACCGACGAGGCGGGCGCAAACCCGCCCCCGTCGCAGACCTGATTCGTCCCGGGCAGAACTCATGATGCTCTTTCGACCCCGCATGGGCGGGTTTCGGGTCACAGGGGACCGCCGACCCCCCGTCTAGCACGACCGGGCTTTCCAAGATTCCTTCCGCTCAGCGCGTCATCCGGGCCGGGGGCACGAACATGCGGTCGGTATCGAAGTCCTCCGCTATGGCCCCCGCCACCGCCAGGCGCGCGGCGAGCGTCCGAATTGAGGGCTTGTTGATCTCAACCAGGCGCTGGTAGTCCGGGAGCCGGCAGGCGCCGAAGGTCTGACCCATGCCGGGCAGGTAGCGCGCCATCAGGTTGCGGGCGCTGTCCTGCTGGGCGTCG